>CAYMFP010000022.1:0-20633 GCA_964389385.1 uncultured Phycisphaeraceae bacterium
GAACGAGCCGCCGCCCGCGCCGCCCCGGATGCCGCCGTAACGCTTCAGGAACTCCTCGACGTCGTTCACTTGACGGATCAAAGCATCGGTGTTCCGCGTGATGGCCTGGGGGTCGTAGAGGCGCGTGAGGGTGACCGCGAGGCTGTCGGGGCCGAGGCTGTAGGTCCCTCCGTTGGAGTCGCTCAGCCAGACGCTCACGGTGATGATCTGCGGATCCTGCGCGCTGTCGGTCGTCCGCGCGGCGACGGCGCCGACGGCCGGGGTGAGGACGGTGTCGCTCACCTGCAGGCTCCAGCGGTAGCGGCGGTCGCCGTAGGCGACCTCGAGCCCGTCGTTCGGCAGGCTCTTGGGGTCGTCGATGTACTGGAGCATGAGCCGGTTGGCGAGTTCGCCCGCGCCGAGCAGGTCCAGGTGCCGGCGGTGGGAGCCGGCGACGAAGCCGGTCATGGAGGCCAGCGAGGCCGCGGCGAGCCCGACGAGCACCGTGGCGGCGACGGTCTCGAGGAACGTGATGCCCCGCGCCGGGGCGCGGCGTCGGGCTCGGACCGCTCTGGAGCTTCCGCGGCGCGTCATCGCAATCGGGGGCGGCGCCGGTCGGCGGCGCCCACGCTCGGCTTCGGTCCGGCGAGCCGTCTCCGGCGCTGCCGGGGGCTCGTCAGTCCGCGTCCTGGTTCATCGTCCAGACGTCGATGTCGTCGTCGGTGCCCAGTTCCATGTCGGGCCCGCCGCTCATGAGTTCGTACGGGCGGGCGGTGTCGCCCTCGCGGAGGCGGTAGTAGAAGTCCTGCTTCCAGGCGTCCTTCTCGCCGGTTCCCGGCTCGAGAAAGCCCTCGGTCCAGAGCGCCGTGAAGGTGGCGGGGGGGGCGCCCTTCTGCATCTGGTACTGCCGGATCGCGTTGTTGATCGTGTTCATGCTGGCCTTGGTCGCCTGGATCCGGGCCTTGCCGGCCTGGTTCACGACGGCCACGGCCGCCACGGCGCTCAGCAGGCCGATGATGATGAGCACCAGCATCAGTTCGAGCAGCGAGAAGCCGCGCCGCGCCCGCCTCGTCCACGTGTTTCGGTCAGTCATCGCAAGCCTCCCAGCCTGTCGGCATCGGTCCCAACGCGTCCCCACGCCCCGTACTGCCCCGGGGCGGCGGCCGTTCTCTCCGTCCCGCGGGCGATCCTCGTTCCCCGGCGGGCCGGCCCGCCCCGATTGTTGTCCGCGGGCGGTCAGAGATTCTGGCTGCTCAGCGTCAGCATCGGGATCATCAGCGAGAGCACCAGCGTCCCGATGATGAGGAAGACGAAGACGATCAGCAGCGGTTCCAGCAACGCGAGCAGGCGGTCCGTCCGCTTGCCCAATTCCTTCGCCTGATCGTCGGCGAGGCCCGAGAACGCGGTCTCCAGATCCCCGGCCCGGTCGGCCGCGATGAGCAGGCGGCGGACCGCGAGCGGGAACGCCTCCACCTTCTCGATCAGGTTCCGGAAGACGCCGCCCTCGACCAGCCGCGTGCGCAGCGTCCGCAATTCCTCGCGCAGCACGGGGTGTCCGATCGCCTCGACGCCCGTGCCGAGGGCGTCGGCGAGGGGGACGCCGGCTCGGGTCATCGCGGCCATGACGCTGAAGAACCGGGCGGATTCAGAAGTCAGCGCAACCCCCCTGATGACGGGGAGACCCCGCGAGACCTTCGCGAAGAAGCGGGCGATGTTCGTGCGGGCGACGAAGACGAGCGCCGCCAGCAACGCAAGGCACAGCGCCAGGACCGGCAAGGCGGAGCGGATGAACAGCCCGGTATCGACCAGAAGGTCGGTGTACCAGGGAAGTTGCATCTGCGCCTGCCGCAGGGACTGCCCGATCATGGGGACGACGACCGTCAGCATGAGCGTGCCGGCCGCGAAGGCGATGAACAGGACGACGCACGGGTAGATGAGGGCGGTCTGGATCTTGCCGGCGATCTCGAGCTGGCGCCGGGCCGTGGCCGCGAGCTGGGCGGCGGCCCCGGCGAGGTCTCCGGTCCGCTCCGACGCCTGGTAGACGGCGATGGTGACGCGGTCGAAGACGCCCTGCTGGCGGCAGGCCTCGGCGAAGCTGGAGCCGCTCTGGACCAGTTCGCGCATCCGCTCGATCCGGGGGCGGTTCGGCGGGCTGACGACCGAGGCGCAGACCTCCAGGGCCTCGACGAGCGGGACGCCGCGGCTGAGCAGCCCGGCGAGCTGCTCGTTGAGCTGCATCTGGTCCTTGAGGGTGAACTTGGGCTCGGGCGTGAGCCAGGCCGGGAGGACCCAGGTCCGCAGGAGGACCATCCGGTCCTTCTTGAGGGCGGCCGCGAGGGCGCGCTCGGAGCGGGCCTGGCGCAGGCCCATGGAGCGTCCGCCGTCGGGCTTGGCGGCGACGAAGAGGTACGCCGGCTGGAGGGACTTGCTTGGGGAGGCCGCTCGGCTCATCCGGCTCCATCGTACTCGCGCCGGGGTGCGGATCGGCGGAAGGCCCGGCCGCGCCGGAATCGCCCGCGGATTGATCCCCGCCCCGGGGGCGCTCATGATCCTTGGATCGCCCCCGGCCGGAGCGGCACCGCGGGACGCGCCGGGCGCGTGCCCGTCCGCGGCCGAACGCTTGGCCGGGGTGTCGATTGCCCCGGGGCAGCGCCCGGGGCGCCGCCCGTCGCACCGAGGAACATCCGTGACCACGACCTCCGCCCGCCCGACGTCCGTCCAGCCCGACGCCGCGAACCCGCAGCGTCCGGCGCAGCGCATGCAAGGCCTCGTGAAGCACCACGCCGGGGAGGGGCTCCGGATGCAGGAGCGGGCGGTGCCCGAGCCGGGCCCGCGGGAGGTGCTCATCAAGGTGAAGCTCGCGGGGATCTGCGGGACGGACAAGCACATCTGGCAGTGGGACGAGTGGGCGGCCGGGCGGATCCCGGTGGGGATCGTGACCGGGCACGAGTTCGTGGGCGTGGTGGAGAAGGTCGGATCGGCCGTGCGGCGGGTGGAGCCGGGGCGGCGGGTCTCGGCCGAGGGGCACATCACGGACGGGAGCGACTACAACGCCCGGACGGGGGCGGCGCACATCGCGACGGACACGAAGATCCTGGGGATCGACCGGGACGGGTGCTTCGCCGAGTACGTCTGCGTGCCGGAGGAGAACGTATGGCCGGTGCACGCGGACGTGCCGGACCGCTTCGCGGCGGCGTTCGACCCGCTCGGCAACGCGGTGCACACGGTGATGGAGGCGGGGGTGTCGGCGAAGAGCGTGCTGATCACCGGGGTCGGCATCATCGGGCTGATGGCGGTGACGGTGGCGAAGGCCGCCGGGGCGGCGCGGATCTACGTGACGGACGTCAACGAGCAGCGGCTGGAGCTGGCGAAGCGGCTCGGGGCGACGGCCGCGTACGACGCGCGGGACCCGGGGTGGGTGAAGGACCTCAAGGACGACTGCTGGCGGCGCAAGCGGACGGACGGCGTCGACGTGCTGCTGGAGATCTCGGGGGCCGAGCCCGCGATCGACCAGGGCTTCCGGGCGCTGCGCTCGGGCGGCACGGCCGCGCTGCTGGGCCTGCCGAGCCGGCCGATCACCTTCAACCTGAACGAGCACGTGATCTTCAAGGGGGCGAAGGTCCTCGGGATCAACGGCCGGAAGATGTTCGAGACGTGGTACCAGACGGAGGAGCTGCTGCTGAGCGGGCGGCTGGAGCTGGACGAGATCGTCACGCACACGTTCCCGATGTCGAAGTACGAGGAAGCCTTCGACACGATGCTCAGCGGGCGCGGGATCAAGGTGCTGATGGAGGCGGGCGCGTAATCGCCGCCCGCGGCTCCGGGGGATCGCAGACGGGCGGCGGCGCCGGCAAGGTCGGCGCCGCCGCCCGTTTTTTCGCGCAGCGCGGGGGGCCGCGCGGGCGTCAGGCCATGCGGATCCAGCGGGCGAGGGTCTTGAGGTCCGGCGGCTTGCCGTACATGAGCAGGCCGATGCGGAAGATCTTGGCGGCGAGCCAGACGCTGAGCCAGGCGGTGACGACGCCGATGAGCAGGGCGAGCAGGGGCTGCCAGAGGGGCGGGGGCTCGCTGGCCGTCATGCGGATGATCATGACGAAGGGGCTGATCCCGGGGATGAAGGAGCAGACGGTGGCGAAGGTGGTGTTGGGATCGCGGGCGATGAAGATGCCGAGGATGTAGGGGATGCCGAGGATCGCCATGACGGGCGTCATGAGCGACTGGGCCTCGCGGAGCTCGTTCACGGCCGCGCCGATCGCGGCCATGAACGAGGCGATGGTGATGTAGCTGACGAGGAAGAAGGCGAAGAAGAAGGCGATGTCGAGGAAGGTGATCGGGAGGAAGCCCAGGAGGCTGGCGGCGGCGAGCCCGCCCCAGATGAGCGAGCCGTAGATGGCGAGGAGGAAGAGGCCGACGGCCATCTGCCCGAGGACCTTGCCGGCCATGAGTTCCATGGGGCTGACGGCGGCGAGCAGCAGTTCGATGACCCGGCTGGACTTCTCCTCGATGGTGGTGGTGAGCAGGTACTGCCCGCCGACGAAGACGCCCATCAGCAGCAGGAACATGAAGCCGTAGGAGATGAGGAAGCCGACCTCCGCGACGGAGGCCCGCTCGCCGGTGAGGGTGACGGCGACGGGGCGGGGTTCGTCCACCTCGGTGAGCGCTTCGAGGCGGTCGGGCTCGAGCCCCGCGGCCCGGATGCGGTTCTCGCGGATGGCCTCGCGGATCTGCGAGCGGATGAGCGACTGGAGGCGGTCGTCGAGCTGGGGGCGGACGAAGAGCTGGAAGCCGCCGAACTCGCCGTTCGGGTCCGGGTTGATCGCGTGCCGGTCGATCACGGCGAGGGCGAGCCGCCCGCCGTCCTGGAGGTTCCTGCCGTGGGCGAGGGGCTGCTTGGCCTCCTCGAGCGCTTCCCCCTCGAGATCGGCGGGGAGAGGCTCGACCGTGAGTTCCGGGATCTGACGCAGCGCGGCGGCCTGGATCTCGCCGACGGTGTCCCGCAGTTCGCCGACCTCCGGGCGCTGGCCCTCGGCCGCGGCCTGCTCGGCCTCGCCGACGACATCGCCGAGGCGCGACCGCTGCCAGTCCCGGATGGCCTCGGGCGTGAGGCGGCGGGTGATCTCCTCGCCGAGCACGCCGGAGCGGTCGACCACGGCGACGGTGCCGACGGCGGCGGGCGGCTCGTTGTTGACGAGCATCGGCCCGACGACGGCGAAGATCGCGAGCATCACGAGCGGCACGATCACGCCGCCGATGATGAAGCCCTTGGTGAGCGCCGTGGAGGCGAACTCGCGGACGGCGACGCGGAGGACCTTGGTCGGGTTCATCAGTCCTGGCCCTCCATGCCGTCGCCCGCCGCCGCGGCGGCGAGGACGGGCTGCGCCGCGTCGTCGCGGAGCCCGGCGCGGAGCCGGACGAGGTCGTCGGCCGTGGCGGCGTCGCTGCTCACGATGCCGATGAAGATGTCCTCGAGGCTCGGGCGGCGGAGTTCGATGCGCGAGGTCGGGACGCGTTCGACGACGGCCCGGAGGACGGCCGGCCCGTCGGCGTCCTCCGCGAGGTCGATGGCGGTGACGCCGGCGGTGGTGGCGCGTCCCCGGACGCCGGGGAGGGCGTCGATCGGGGAGAGGTCGGCCGCGGGGTCGAGGGGCTCGAAGAGGATCGTCCGGGGGTCGTGCCCGGCGCGGACGGAGGCGAGGGAGTCGTCGAGCATCTTGCGCCCGTTGTGGATCATGACGACGTGGTCGCAGATCTGCTCGGCCGAGGCCATGACGTGGGTGGAGAAGATGACCGTGCGGCCCTCGGCGTGCTGCTCGTGGATGAGCGAGCGGAGGAGGCGGGCGTTGACGGGGTCGAGCCCGCTGAAGGGCTCGTCGAGGATGAGCAGCTCCGGCTCGTGCAGGACGCTGGCGACGAACTGCACCTTCTGCTGCATGCCCTTGGAGAGCTCCTCGCACTTCTTGGCGGACACGTCGGCGAGCTGGACGCGTTCGAGCCAGGCGTCGATGCGTCTGCGGAGCCCGGCGCCCGCGTCGATGCCCTTGAGGCGTCCCATGTAGGTGAGGAACTGCCCGACCTTCATCTTCTTGTAGACGCCGCGCTCTTCCGGGAGGTAGCCGACGCGGTCGCGGCTCTCCACCGCGTTCCGCTTGCCGAGGACGTCGAGCTCCCCCGAGTCCGGGAAGATGATCCCCATGATCATGCGGATGCTGGTCGTCTTCCCGGCCCCGTTGGGGCCGATGAACCCGTAGAGCTTGCCCTCGGGGATCTCGAGGTCCATCCCCTCGACGGCGACCTTCGGCCCGAAGGTCTTGCGGACTCCGGACATACGGATGGCTGCGGGCAACGGTCGTCCTCCGGCTCGGCGGTTGGCGCGGCGTGGGGGGTCGAGAAGTGTACTGGGAGCGCCGGAAGAGATCCGCCGCCACGGTATATTCGGGTCTTCCTGCGCCGGATTGCGAAAGAAGCGAGCCGCGGGCCCGAAGGAGGCGCCCGGGCCGGGCCTGCGCCGGTTCGAAGCATCATCCGCCGCGAGGAGCCAGAGCATGAGCAAGGGACGGACGATCGGGATCGCGGGGCTTCTGCTGGGGGCCGGGCTCGTGGCGGCGGGGGCCGCGGCCCAGCGGGGGGAGGCCCGGCCGGACAGGTCGGGGCCGGACGGGGCGGGGCGGCCCGATTTCGGGCGGATGCTGCTGGAGGGGCTCCGGGCGACGGAGGGGTGCGTCGGCGTCGAGGCCGCGCAGATGCAGAGCGGCAAGCTCACGATCATCGCGTGGTTCGAGGACAAGGCCGCGGTGGAGCGGTGGTACTACAGCGAGATGCACCGCCGCATGATGGAGGGCGTCGGGTCGGACCCGGAGGACAACCCTCCGATGACGCACGTCGAGAACCCGGACCTGCCCGTGATGGTGATGGCGTCGGTGACGATGGGGGGCGGGGCGGACGGGCGGGGGGCGATCCCGGGGTCCATCCCGGCCTCGCAGCTCTCGATCGAGCTGTACACGCCCCTGCCCGGCGGGGCGGCGTTCAACGGGCGCCTGACGCCGGAGGCGATCGAGATCCCGCACTTCCGCTGGGATCGGAGCGGGGCGCCCGCGTCCGGCGCCGCGGAGTAGCGCCGCGCGGGGCCGGGTGAATCGCGCGGGGCGGCTATCGTCGACCGTGCCGCTGACCGCCCCGCCCGAGAAGCTGTTGTCGACCCTGCGTGCGCTGGCCGAGCAGCACGCGGACATCGAGTTCCGGCTCGCGCAGCCGGAGGTGCTGGCGGACCACCGCCAGGTGCGCGACCTGTCGGTGAAGCGGGCGGCGCTCGAGCCGGTGGTGCGGGGGTTCCGGGAGTACGAGCGGCTGCGCCGGGAGGCCGAGGAGCTGGCCGAGGCCGAGTCCGGGGACGACGCGGAGCTGGCGGAGCTGGCGGCCGCGGAGCGTCCGGAGGTCGAGGCCCGGGCCGAGGCCGTGCTGGAGGACGTGAAGGCGAAGCTGGTGACGGCCGACGACCGGCGGGTGGCCTCGGTGATCCTGGAGGTGCGGGCCGGGACGGGGGGCGACGAGGCGGGGCTGTGGGCCCGCGACCTGCTGAGCATGTACGAGCGGTACGCGGGGAGCAAGGGGTGGAAGTTCGAGCCGCTGGAGGTCTCGGCGGACGCGGAGGTGGGGGGGGTGCGGGCGGCGACGGTGGCGGTCTCGGGAGAGGGGGTCTTCGCGGAGCTGGGGTTCGAGTCGGGCGTGCACTCGGTGAAGCGCGTGCCGGCGACGGAGACGCAGGGGCGGATCCACACCTCGACGGCGACGGTGGCCGTGCTGCCGGAGCCGGAGGAGGTGGAGGTGAAGATCGACTGGGCGAAGGACGTGGAGGAGCACGTCACGACGAGCCAGGGCCCCGGCGGGCAGAACGTGAACAAGGTGGCGACGGCCGTGCACCTGGTGCACAAGCCGACCGGCATCGAGGTCCGGATGCAGGAGACGAAGAGCCAGCAGCAGAACCGGGAGCGTGCGCGGCGGCTGCTGATGGCGCGGGTGTACGAGGCGGAGCGTGAGAAGGCCGAGCGCGAGCGCTCGGCCGAGCGGCGTTCGCAGATCGGGACCGGGCAGCGGAGCGAGAAGATCCGGACGTACCGGTACCAGGACAACATCGTCTCCGATCAGCGGCTGGAGACGAAGTTCCAGAAGACGCAGATCCTGGACGACGCGGACCTGGGGCCGCTGATCACGGCCCTGCTGGAGCAGGAGACGGCCCGGAGGCTGGCGGCGCTATAGGCCGCGAGCGGCGTGGGAACATCCCGGTCCCGCCGGTGGGCGGGGCCGGGCGTGAGCAAGGATCCTCGTCCGTTGCTCAGGGCGACGGTCGTCCCCGCGAGGGAAGCGGCGGAGACGACGTCGAACCCGAAGGCGAGCATCGGGCCGCCCGCGAAGCTCACGGTGAAGCCGAAGGGCGAGGGGTTGGCGTCGAGGAGGGCGAACAGGCCGGCCACCGGAGCGGGATTGGCGGCGCCGGGGGCGCGGAACACAACGTCGCTCGGGCTGTTCGGCGCCCCGACGCAGGTGTGCGTGCACGAGCCGTACGTCTCGCCGTCCCCGATCTGGAGGTCCTCGCCCCCGGCCGAGACGTAGGCGCCGAAATCGTCGACGACGGCGTGGGGGGGAGGCGGCGATGAAGGCGTCGGCGTGGGAGGTGAGCTGGGCCGTGGCGGCCGAGCCGGCGGTGGCGAAAACGACCACGCCCAGCGAAGAACGCTGCATGGTCTCTCTCCTGAGAGGAAGCCCTGCGATGCGGGGCGTCCCGGCGGCCCCCCTCCTCGCCGCTACAGATAACGCGGAGCGGCCGCGGGTTCCAGGAAAATCCGCACGCCCCGCGGGTTCGCTCAGCGTCCTTCCCCCGAGGGGGTGGTTCCGGCGGTCCGGAGCGGGAACTCGATCGGCCCGAAGGGCGTCCCGACGCCGAGAGCGCCGTCCAGGGCGTAGCTCACCCGCTCGCCCCGGAGGGCGTTCAGGGCGCCGAGCCCGAGCTGGGCCGGGCGGAAACTCAGCGGGAGTTCCACGACCGCGGCCTCGCCGGGGCGGATCGCCGCGCCGCCCACGGCCCGTGCGTCCCCGACCGACACGCCCGCGAGGGAGACGTTCGCCGACAGCCGCGAGACGTCGATCGGGAACGCGTTCGTGTTCTCGACCCGGACGCGCAGCGTCGCGTCGGCCGCCTGGAGCGAGAGCCGCCTCCAGGAGAGCCCGTCCACGGCCACCCGCGGCAACGCCGGCACGGGCAGCTCGCCCGAGGTTTCCAGCGGCAGCTCGATCGGGCCGAGGGCTTCCAATGCCCCCGCCGCGTTCGCCCGGAGCGTCGCGGACGCGGTGTACGGGACGACCGTCCCCGGGCGCACGCCCCCGCCGGCCCGGAGCACCTCCGCGAAGGCGACCGTGATGGGGATGCGCACGCTGCGCGAGCCGTTCGCGGGAACCGATCCGTCGAGTTCCGCCTCGCCGGAGGCGACCTCCGCCCCCGCCACCGAGAGCCGGTACGCGAGGTCGGAGAGGGGCAGCGCGAACCGGTTCGGGTTGTCGATCAGAACGTCGAGCCCGAGCGTCGCCCCCTCGGGCGAGAGGGACTGCAGCGCCGCCGACCGGACGGAAGCGGTGGGGCGGGCGGCCCCCGCGGCGACGCGTTCGAGCGCGTCGCACCCGGGAAGAGCGGCGAGGGGGGCGAGCGTGAGGAGAACGAGCGTTCCGAGGCGGGAGAAGAGAGGTCGCATGCCTCAGCCTAGCGAGGGGCCCGGGCGGCGGCCGACCGGCGGGGGCAGGGCGCCGAGCACGCCCCCCGGACGGGTCGGTACATTGATGCGCATGAGCGAGGCCGTCTGGTATCACGTCGGGACGAATCAGCAGCCGGTGGGGCCGATGACGCTGGAGGCGCTCGGGGAGGCGCTGCGAATCGGCGGCCTGCCGGCGGGCACGCTGGTCTGGCGGGAAGGGTGGGCGGATTGGACCGCCGCGAGCGCCGTCCCGGAGCTGCGGGGGCTCGCGGCCGCGGCCCCGCCCGCGCCGTCTACGCCCCTCGCCCCGCCGGTGCAAGCGGGGCCCATCGTCGCCCCGCGCAGCCCGTGGGCGATCCCGCCGATGCCGCCGGCCGGGTACGCGCCCCGTGCGTTCGGCAGGATCTACGCGTGGTGGTGGGTCTGCGTGATCCTCGGAGTGCTCCTGGCGGTCCCGGGCTTCGCGGCGTTCATCATGGGCGCGGTGATGGAGGACGAGGGCAACCCGGACGGCGCCGCGATCGCGATGGTCGGCCTGCTGGTCTGTCTCGTCGGCTGCCTGCCGGCGAGCGGGGCCTGGGTGCTCGGGTGCGTCCAGATCTACCGGTGGTGGCGGCAGATCCAGGACGGCTTCGCGACGACGGGGCCCGGCAAGGCGGTCGGGTTCCTGTTCATCCCCCTTTTCAACATGTACTGGCAGTTCGTCGCGTACTGGAACCTGGCGAAGGACCTCCGCTCGTTCATGGATCGCAACGCCATCGCGGGGCCGCGCCCGGCGCCCGCGCTCGCGATGACGGTCTGCATCGCCAGCTGCTGCGCCGCCGTTCCATACGCGGGCTGCCTCGTCTACCCGGTCTTCATCGTGCTGTTCCTCGTGATGTTCCACCAGCTCCACGCCGCGTCCGCGGCGATCGCGCGCCACCTGAGCCCCGAGCCGGCGGCCTGAATCCGGCGGCGGGGGGGGCGGGTAGACTCGCCGGATGCCGACGCAGGTCTGTGTTCCGATCATGGTGGAGGAGGTCGACGCCGCGCTGCGCGACGCGGCGCTCGCCAAGGACCTCGGGGCGGACCTCGTCGAGTTCCGCGTCGACCGCCTCCTGTCCGGGCTGGGGCCGGCGCCGGAGGACCCGGAGACGGGCTTCCGCGTCGGGCAGGCGCGCCGTCTCGCGGCCGAGAGCCCGCTTCCCTGCATCGTGACCTGCCGCCCGGCGTGGGAGGGCGGCGCGTACGAGGGGAGCGACGCGGTGCGCCTCGACGCGCTGCGGGCGGTCGCCACCGGCGAATACCCCCCGCGGTACGTGGACGTGGAACTCGAGGTCTTCCGCCGCGAGCCGATGCCCGCGATGCAGCTCGCCGCGGCCGCGGGCGAGGGGGCCAGCCGCCTCATCGTCAGCATCCACGACTTCGAGACCCGCCCGGACGACCTGCAGCGGCGTCTGCTGCGGGCGCGGGAGATCGCGGCGGCGAGCGTCATCAAGATCGCCCACCGGGCCCGCTCGCTCCGCGACAACGAGGACCTCTTCCGCGTGCTGGAGGAGGCCGACCGCCCGGCCATCGCGCTCGGGATGGGGGAGTTCGGGCTGATGTCGCGCGTCCTCGCGGGCAAGTTCGGGGCGCTGCTGACCTTCGCCGGGCTGCGGGAGGCGGCGGCCACCGCGCCGGGGCAGCCGACCCTCGCCGACCTGCTCGGCACGTACCGCTTCCGGTCCATCGGGCGCGACACGCGCGTCTACGGCGTCATCGGCTGGCCGCTCGGGCACTCGCTCTCGCCGGCGCTGCACAACGCGGTCTTCGAGGCCGTCGGGCACGACGGCGTCTACCTGCCGCTCCCCGTGGCGGCCTCGGAGGACCAGGAAGCGACGTACGGGAGCCTCAAGGCGACGCTCGCGCAGCTCGTGCACGACCCGCGGCTCGATTTCTCCGGGGCGAGCGTGACGATCCCGCACAAGGCCGCGCTGCTGCGCCTCGCCGCGGAGAGCGGGTGGGAGATCGAGCCCGCCGCGGGCGCGATCGGCGCCGCGAACACGCTGGTCGTGGAGCGCGGGCCCGACGGTCGCGTGACGCACGCCCGGGTCTGCAACACCGACGCGCCGGCCGCCCTGCGCGTCCTCGAGGAACTGCTCGACGAGGAGGTCCGGGGGCGGCGCGTGACGGTGCTCGGCGCCGGGGGGGCGGCGCGGGGCGTCGCCTACGCCGCGATGGCCGAAGGCGCCCACGTCACCATCGCCGCCCGCGACCGGTCGCGGGCGGAGGCGCTCGCGCGCGAACTCGCGGCCGCGGAGCCGCCGTTCGTCTCTCCGGGGCGGGCCGCCGCCGTCGCCCTCGATGATGCCGCGGAGATCGCGGCCGACGCGGTGGTGAACTGCACCCCGATCGGCATGGCGGGCGGGCCCGACCCGGACGGCGTGCCCATCGACGTCCGCCGCCTCGCGGAGTCCGGCCCGGGCGTGGTCGTCTTCGACACGGTGTACAACCCGCCGGAGCCCCCGCTGGTGCGGGCCGCGGCGGCGGCGGGGCTGCGGGCCGTGGGCGGTGTTGGCATGTTCGTGCGGCAGGCCGCGCTGCAGGCCAAGGCGTGGACGAAGCGCGACCCGCCGCTGGCCCTCATCGAACGTGTGGTCCGAGAACGGCTCGGCGCGTCCGACTGATCGGGAGGGCTTTCCCTTCCCTCCCGACCGCCCGGAACGTGCGTCCCGGGGCGAAAGTCGTGCGCCGCCCGTCCCGAATCTGTTCCGGAGGGATGCTCGATGGCCTCCCGCGGGACGAACGGGAACGGAGCCGACGCATGGCGGACGTGCCCACGGACATTCCAGCGATCCGGCCGAGATTCCCCGGGACCTTCCCGCGGATCTACCCCTGGCTCTTCCTCTTCGCGGTCCTCGACCTGGGGGTGACGAGCGTGATCCTGGCGCTCGGCGGCGAAGAAGTGAACGCCGTCGCGGACCGGGCCCTGCAGTCGTGGGGCATCCCGGGGCTCATCGCCGTCAAGGCGGCCTCGCTCGCCGTGCTCATCGGGTGCTGCGAACTGATCGCGCGGAACGGGCTGCGCGGACGCCGCACGGGCATGCTCGTCGCCGTCGGCGCGGCCGCAACCACCTGTGTCCCGGTTGCTTACGGCTCGGCGCAGCTCGGGCACGCCCTGCTCATCGAGCAGAACCCGCTCCTGTGGGAGGCGATCGTCCTCTCGGAGCCGCTCGACCAGGTCATCCAGCGGCACGAACGCGACGATGACCTGCGGGCCCGGAAGGCGATCGATCGCCAGCGGGCCCGGGCGCAGGCCCGCGAGGAGGGGGATCGGACCCTCGGCGGGCTCGCCTCCTCCGCCACCGCCCTCGCGCCCGCCGGGTTCTGATCGCTTTCCCGCGCCGCGCGCACCCGCGCTCGGGCGGGTGACGTTCCGGAAAGCCTTGCGGCCGCCGCCGTTTCCCGGCAAGATGGTCCCGGGACGGGACGGCTCCGCCGGAGCCGGACGACCGAACGGAGGCAGGCGTGCGTGCGCAAGCCCGGGCCGAAACGACCAGCGACCCGCGGCTCCGTCTCCTGCCCTGGCTCGTGCTGCTCGCGGCCCTGGACTTCGGGCTCACATCGGTCGTGCTCGCGCTCGGCGGCCGGGAGGTGAACCCGGTCGCCGACGGCGTGCTCCAGCGGTGGGGGCTCGGCGGGATGCTGGCGTTGAAGGTGGCCTCCGTGGGCGTGCTCGCCGCGGTCAGCCTCTGGCTGAGCCGGCACGAGCACTCCGCCGCCGCGCAGCGCCTGGTCGCCGTCGCGGCCGCGGTGACGGCCGTGCCGGTGCTCGTCGGCGCAGCGCAGGTCGCTCGGGTTTCCTGGTCCTCGGTCGACGACCTGTCGTTCGGCGCCGCGACGCTGGGGGCCGGCGTCACGCCGCAGCAGGCCTTCGAGCTGTCGCCCGAGCTGTCCGCCCGGGAGATGGCCCGGCGTCTCCGGAAACGCCAGGCGTCAGGCGGGGACGGCGACGCCGCTGGTGCGGAGCAGGGTGCGGAAGCCCTCACCGAACACGAAGTTGTGCTCGGGGAAGCGGACGCCGCCGAGGTTCTGGTCGAGGTGGCTGAAGATGAGCTCGGCCCGGGCGAGGGGGAGAGCTGAGGCGTCGGGCGCGGCGGGGTCGTGCAGCGTCGCCTCGATCCGGGTGGTGGCGCCGGAGGGGGTGATCTGGTCGGCCGTGGCCTCGTAGCGGATCACGCGCCCCGGCGTGGCGTCGGCGAAGAACTCCGCGCGGCTGACCTTGGCGAGGATCACCTTCTCCCGGAACTCCCCCGCGTGCCCGACGAGGATGCCGGCCGACTGGGCCATCCCCTCGAGGACGAGCGAGGCCGGCATCAGCGGCAGGGCCGGGCGGGCGGCGTCTCCCGCTCCGGGGCGGGCGGGGAAGTGGTCGTGCAGGTGCTCTTCCGCGAGGCTGACGCACTTGACGGCGACGAGGCGCTTCGCGGGCTCGAGTTCGACGACGCGGTCGATCCACATCCACCGCACGGCGGGCTCCAGGGACGGTGCTTGGGGAGCGGGCCCGCGGCGAGGCGGATCCGGCGGAAGGGGGGCAGCCCGCCGGTCGCCCGGGCGGGCACGGGGGAGGTCAGGCCGTCTGGGTGAGCTTCTGCTCGCAGAAGTTCACCAGGGCGTCGACGGTGAAGATGTCGGCGACGCGTCCGACGGAGCGGTCGGCCTCGAGCCCGGAGAAGTCGAAGTGGGGGAGGCGTTCCTTGAGGGCGGCGAGGCCCTTGTCGGTGATCTTGCCGTCCTGGACGTACTCCGGATCCTGGGTGACGCCCTCGGGGAAGAGTTCGCCCTGGGCGATCTTGAAGCCGAAGGCCTGCTCGAGTTTGAAGGAGATGTCGAGGATGTCGATGGACTCGGCGCCCAGATCGCCCATCACGGTGGCGTCAGGGGTGACCTCGTCTTCGTCGACGGCGAGGGCATCCACGAGCACATCGCGGACCTTCCCGAAAATCTCGTCGCGGTTCATGCGGTCGGCTTCCCGTCGTCGGTCCGCACCGTGGGCGCGTTCGGCGCGCCGCCGTCCGGGGCGGAAGGGGGTCCATAGTAGCCGCTAACTCCGGCGGTGTGGAGCCTCAGGCCGCCGGTCGCGCCGGACGGAGGGCCAGACGCCCCGCGCACGCGGTCGGGGCGGAGGCCGGGTCCGCCCCCGGTTCCAGGAGCAGCGCCTTCGCCTTGAACTCCGCCCGCTCGTCCGTGGGCGTCCCGGCGAGGTCGATCTCGACGCGCAGCACGGCCCCGGGGCGGACGAAGGCCCCGTACTTGAGCGCCCGCGCCTCGGCGAGGACCCAGGGCAGGTCCGCGTCCGGCAGCAGGAGCCGGGCGGCCTGGACCATCGCCTCGACCATCATCACCCCCGGCAGCACCGGGAAGGTCGGGAAGTGGTCCTGCAGGTACTCCTCGGCGTTCGAGACCTGCTTGATGGCGACGATCCGGGTCTCCGACTGCTCCAGAACGCGGTCGATGAGCGTGAAGTGCATGGGGCGGAGGGTAGCCCACGGAACCTCGGCGGCGGGAACACTCGAACGCCCCGGGCGGACGGAGATGATCCGGCGGGGCCTCCGCCGTGAGCTAGGCTTCGCGGCTTTGGCTCGGATCACAGACGAGGCGATCTGCGTGCGGCACTGGGACTGGTCGGAGACCAGCCAGACGGTGGCGCTGTTCACGCGCGAGCACGGGCTGCTTCGGGGGCTGGCGAAGGGAGCCAAGCGGGAGAAGAGCGCCTTCTCCGGCGGGTTCGAGCTGCTCACCCGGGGGGAGGTCGGGGCGATCGTCAAGCCCTCCGGCGGGCTGGCGACGCTGACGAGCTGGGACCTGCGGGAGGCGTTTCTCGGATTCAGGCGGTCGCTGCGGGCCCACTACGCGGGGCTGTACGTCGCCGATCTCGTCGGCAGCCTCCTCACAGAAGAGGACCCGCACCCCGCGCTGTACGACCGGACGGTGGAGGCCCTGCGGGCGCTCGCGGAGGCGGGGGGGAACGGCGGGAGACTCGCCGAGCAGGCCCGCGTCCTGGCGGGGTACCAGCTCGCGATCCTGGACGAGACGGGATACCGCCCGGAGCTGACGGCCGACGTGCGGACCGGGGCGGCGATCACCGCGGCCGAGGTCTACGGCTTCGATGCCGAACTGGGCGGGCTGGTCCCCGATGCGGGGAGCGAGCGGGCGGGGGTTTGGCGGGTGCGGGCCGAGACGTTGGACCTGCTCCGGGCCTTGCAAAGCCGGGATGAAAAGCACTCGGCGAACGGTGGAGAGGCCGGACCGACAGGGAAAATAGGCACACCGAATCAGGTGGGTACAGGGCTCGCGAGCGGCGAGTCTCTGTGGCGGGCGAACCGTCTGCTGGCGGCGTACATCCGGGCCAAGCTCGGCGAAGAGCCGCGAAGCATGCGCCTGTTGCTGGCGGAATTCCCCCGTTCGGAGGGGGACTCGTAGGAACCGCGAAAGGCGGACTGAAGGGGCGCGGTCGAGGGGTCGATGAGCCCGCAGACATGCGCCGAGGCCGCGGGCATTCGCCCGGGGCCGGCAAGAGCGTCTTCGAGGCCCGCCGGTGGCGACCACGCTGGAACAGATCCTGAGCTGCCCGACACTGCCGACGCTGCCGGCGGTGGCGCTCGCGGTGATCGAGCAGACGGCCGACCCGGACATCAAGCTCGATCAGCTGGCGAAGATCATCGAGCGGGACCAGGCGTTGGCGGCGAAGGTGCTGCGGACGGTCAACTCGAGCTTCTACGGCCTGCGGCAGCGGTGCACGACGATCCAGAAGGCGCTGGTGATGCTGGGGCTGAGCCCCGTCAAGTGCCTGGCGCTGGGGTTCAGCCTGGTGGCGTCGCTGGAGCACGAGAAAGAGCCGAAGTTCGACTTCATCTCGTACTGGCGGCGGGGGCTGTACGGGGCGGTCGGGGCGCGGCTGGTGGCGGAGGCGGCGGGGCACGAGAACCCGGACGAGGCGTTCCTGGCGGCGCTGCTCCAGGACATCGGGATGGTGGCGATGTACCGGGCGCTCGGCGACGAGTACCTGCGCGTCATCGCGGAGACCAAGGGCGACCACCGCAAGCTGGTGCGGCTGGAGCTGGAGACCTTCGACCTGCAGCACCCGGAGATCGGGGCGATGCTCGGCGCCCGCTGGCGGCTGCCGGAGTCGATCACGCTGCCGGTGAAGTACCACGAGCGTCCGACGGCCGCGCCCTTGGGGTGCTCGCTGACGACGCGGTGCGTCGGCGTGGGCGGGCTGATCCACGATGCGCTGACGGAGACGCGGTCGGCGGCGCCGCGGCGGCGGATGTTCGAGCGGTGCTCCGGGTGGTTCCGGATCGAGAGCGATCAGGCGAACCAGCTCCTGCGCCGGGCCGCGGAGAGCGTGGAGGAGTTCGCCAAGCTGTTCAGCCTCGACGTGGAGGGCGGGACCGATCCGGACGCGGTGATGGCCGAGGCCGACCGCCGGCTCGTGGACCTGGCCCGCGCGGGGCGGGAAGCCTCGTTCGTGCAGCAGACCGTGATGAAGGAGCTGGGCGATGAGGCCGACTGCGACCCGCTGACGGGCGCGATCGGGCTGCGCGGCTACCGGGGGCTGCTGGCGCGGTCGTTCGACAAGGCGATGGACGCGGGCGCGCCGCTGAGCCTGGTGCAGATCGCCCTGGAGGGGCTCCAGGCGGCGGAGGCGGGGTACGGGCCCGCCGGGCGCGACGAGGTGCTCCTGGGCGCGACCGCGCTGATGCACAAGTATTTCGAGCCGCTCGGGGGAGCCGTCTGCCGGCTCGGGCAGTCGGTCTTCGCGGTGGTGCTGCCCGGGTGCGACGGGGACGACGCCCAGGTGGCGTGCGAGGAGCTGCGCCGGCAGCTGCCGGCGAACGCCCGGACGTGGGCCCCGCCGACGGCCGTGGAGGCGATCGTCATCAGCGCGAGCATCGGGCTGGCGACGTTCTACCCGACGCGGGAGGGCTTCGGGCGGGCGGAGGAACTCGCGGTCGCGGCGGCCCGGGCGGCGCAGATGGCCCGGTCCGAGGGCGGGGACCGGGTGCGGGCGCACCAGGAGCAGCGCGAGGCGGCGTGAGCGTTTGCCCGCCCCGGGCGTCGCGTCAGGCGGCGTCTTCGGGGAGCAGGCGACCGAGCGTCGGACGGTCGAGCGGGAACTCGGCGCACAGGCGGCGGATGTCGTCGAGCGTCACGGCCTGGATCCGCGCCAGCTCCTGCTCGAGCGTGCGGTAGCCGCCGGTGGCCGTCCAGAGACGCCCGAGGCGCTGCATGCGGTCGTTCGGGCGCTCGCCGCTGAGGGTGGCGGCGGTGGCGATCTTGTTGCGCACGCGCTCGAGGTCCTCCTCCGTCAGGGTGTCGGGGAGCTGGGCGATCTCGCGCTCGCAGGCGGCCCAGATCTCGTCCAGCCGGGCGGGGTCGCCGGAGGCGTAGACGAAGTAGTCGCCGACGCCGGCGTGCGGGTCGAACGCGGCCTGGGCCTCCTCGGCGAGCCCCGTCTCGATCAGCGCCCAGTGCAGGCGCGAGTTGTCGGGGGAGCCGAGCACGTGGGCGAGCATGCTCGCGGCGTAGCGGCGCTCGTCGCGGACGCCCGGGCCGCTCATGATCGCGATGACGTACCCGCGGCTGACGCTCTCGTCGCGGAGTTCGAACCGCTCGCCGGCGGTGGGCGGGGGCGTCTCGTCGCGGGCGGCGCCGGTGCGCTGCCACGAGCCGCACAGCGCGTTCGCCTGGTCGACCACGCGGTCGAAGTCCAGCCGCCCGGCGAGGCTGAGCACGGTGTTGTCGGCCGAGTACCGGGCCCGGAAGTACGCGTCCATCTGGTCGCGCGTCATCGCCCCGACCGTCTCCTCCGTCCCGAGCACGCGGTGGGCGAGCGGGTGCGGGCGGTAGTGGCGGTCGACGCACTCCTCGTACAGGACCCAGAACGGGTTGTCCTTGTACATCGCGATCTCTTCGAGGATCACCGACTTCTCGGTGTCGAAGTCCGCCTGGCGGAGGGCGGGGCGCATCATCTTCGCGAGCAGGTCCACGGCCCGCGGCAGGAACTCGGGGAGCACGTGCGCGTGGAAGCAGGTGACCTCGTTCGAGGTGTAGGCGTTGTTCCGCGCCCCCATCGCGTCGAAGCCCTGGTTGATCAGCTCGGCGTTCAGCTCCTCCGTCCCCTTGAACATCATGTGCTCGAGGAAATGGCTGACGCCCATCAGCTCGCCCGGCTCGTCCCGGGCGCCCGTGCGCACGAAGAACCCGGCGGCGGCGGAGTGCATGTCGTCGTCGACCTCGGCGATGATCTTGAGGCCGTTGTCCAGGGTCGCTTCGCGGAAGGTGACGGGCATGGCCAGAGTGTATGCGCCGGCGCTTGCTCCCAGGCAGCATGCTCGAATGCTGCCATCGAAGGGCACCCCGGCACGTACACCGTGAGCCCTCCGAGAATGTGGGGCGGCGAACGGCGGGCGTAGGATGGGAAGGGGAGAAAGTGCGAACGGCGAACGGGGGCCGAGTCGAGAAGGTCGAGGCGACTACTCGAAAGGTCGAGGGGACAATCTCGGGAGCGAGTGCTCATTGTGTTTATGTGCTGCGTTGTGGTCCCTCACGGGCGAGGACGATCGATGGGGGGGAACGTTATCTTCGGCTGATCATGCATTGGAAAGTCTTCGGGCAGCGCCGTCCGTGGAACAACGTACAGTGCGAGGAGTTCCGGTACCTTGCCGGTTGTGATCTCATAGTAACCGAGTCGGTGCCTTCCGCCAGTCGCGCCAAGGTATCTGTGGTATGCGTGTGGTCGGCGTTCGGCATCGTAACGCGCGAGAAACTCTTCCGCACTCACCAAGATCGGCTGCGGCGCAGCGCTGCAGCCCCCGAGGACTCCCCCGAGGCTCGCGAACAACCCGGTGATCAATGCTGCCGACCTCATTTCGGGCTCGTAAATCTAGGGATGTACTGCGTTGGTCCCTTAATTGAATCGTCTAGACGGCGTCTGAATCTCGTCTCGTTGCCTGGATTGTGGATCGTGGCATCCTTCTTGAGACAGCATGTCTTCAGGAGACGATCCGAGTTCACTCTGCAGTTGTTAAAGAGGATGTTGAATTTCCGAGACTGTTTCTGATTTTCATCATTCCGTCGCCCTTGGTCTCGCCGATCAGCCCGTGGATGAACAGATCGCGGGAATCGCGGAAGTCGGGGTCGTAGATCCGATCGGGGTTGTAGCGAGCTCCGAAGTCCTGCTGGAGAACCGTCACCAACGTGAGCATACGGAAGTAGCCTTCGGAGTCCTCGAAGGCTGAGGAGTTCTGGTGGAACCGATACATGTGACGTTCCGTCTCCGTCCGGACGTGCGTTGCCCATCGGTCGATCTCCGCCAGGGCGGCATCGAGTTTCAATTCCTCGGCTCCGGGAAGTCCAGTGGCGACGAGCAGGTTCATGCGGTCAAGATCGACTTCGGTGAGTCGGTCAGGCGGGAGGGCGAGGAGTTCATCGAGCGTCGACGCCGCGAGTCCGCGGGGCGGCAGCGGCGTCCCGAGGCCAGGAACTGGTACGCCTGAGCGAATCTCTGGCTCTGCGCCTCCCGCCAATAAGGCGGAGAACGCGACCGCCGCCGCAATCGACGCAGCGGCCAGCCCGACGGGCACAAACCACAGTTTCGAACGGCGCCGAGACGGCATAGCGACCGCCGGCCTGTCCGCCGCGGCTTTCGCTGTCCGCCTCCGCGATGCTCTCGAACTGCTCCCCAACCGGCGGCTCCTTTGCGGGTCGCTGCACGCTACCGGAAAAGGATGACAGACGCAAGCATCTCTCCCCGCCCGCCGACCCCGGGACAAGGTGCAAGGGGCTACTGCGCAGCCCATGCGCCCAGAATCTCCCGCACCGCTCCCTCCGGATCCTCCGCCGAGCACACCGCCGAACTCACCGCCACCCCGCGGCACCCCGCCGCCG
>CAYMFP010000023.1:0-20510 GCA_964389385.1 uncultured Phycisphaeraceae bacterium
GCCGCCTGGGCCGCCTTGCGGGCCTTCCCCAAGGCCGGCAGCAGGATCCCGATCAGCAGCGCGATGATCGCGATGACGACCAGGAGTTCGATCAGGGTGAACGCGCGCGGGGAACGGGTCTTCAAAGCGACACCTCGCCGGTAACAAACAGCTGGAGTGGGCGCTCCCCGGTTCGCGGACCACCACGCGCGCCGGGGTGGACGGCCATCGCCGCCTACCGACGCACCGGGGATACGGACTGTACGCAATCCGGCTGCGGGCGTTCCAGACTTTCTTCGACGCACGCCCCCGGCTTCGGGCGGTCCGTGCGGGCGGCGCGTCCCAGAACGGTCTTGAAACGACAGGGGCCGGCGATCGCCGGCCCCTGCCCGTGTGCATCCCGGACCCGTGCGGACGGCCCGTCGGGCCGCCCCTCCGGGCGTCAACGCTTGGAGAACTGGAACCGGCGACGCGCGCCCGGCTGCCCGTACTTCTTCCGCTCCACCTTCCGCGGGTCGCGGCTCAGGAAGCCCGCGTCGCGGAGGGCGCTGAAGTGCGTCGGGTCGTGGGCGACGACGGCCCGGGAGATCCCGAGGCGGATCGCCTCCGCCTGGGACATGAACCCGCCGCCCGACACGCGCACGAACACGTCGAGGTCGTCCTTCAGCCCGCTCAGCTCGAGCGCCGCGTACGCGTTCTTCCGGTCGCGCGGCTCGCTGAAGTACTCCTCGATCGTCTTGAACTTCTTGCGGGTGATCTGCACCAGCAGACGGCCCTTGCCGCCCTGCTCGGCCGGCTTCAGCCGGACGCGGGCGACGGCCGTCTTGCGGCGGCCCGTGCCCCACCACCAGCCGTGCTTGTCGGCCGGCTTCGGATCCGGGATCCGCCGCTGCTCCTGCTGGTGCGTCGACTCGGTCTCCACCGCCGCGCCGGCGAGGTCCGGGTTCGTGATCGTCGTCTGGAGTGCCTGCTCAGCCATGGTTGGTTCTCCGGGGCGTCGGTCGCCCCTGAGCCCGCGGCGGCGCCGGGGCCCGGTTCAACTCGATTCCCCTTCAGCCGACCTGCAGTTCGATGGGATTGTGCGTCGCGTGGGGGTGCTCCGCCCCCGGGTAGACCTTCAGCTTCTTGAGCATCTGCCGACCGAGGCGGTTCTTCGGCAGCATCCGCCGCACCGCGTCCTCGACCAGCTTCTCCGGCTTGCGGTCGCGGACCTGCCCGTACGTCTCGGCCTTCAGGCCGCCCGGGTACCGCGTGTAGCGGAGCTTGAGCTTCTGCTCGGCCTTGCGCCCGGTCAGGGCCACCTGCGTCGCGTTCGTGACGATCACGTAATCGCCGACGTCCACGTGCGGGGTGTACTCGGGGCGGTGCTTGCCCATGAGGACGACGGCGATGTCGCTCGCCAGCCGTCCCAGGGGCACGCCGGACGCGTCCACGACGCGCCACTGCTTGTTCACTTCGCCCTTCTTGGCGAAGTACGTCTGGCGCCGCAGGTCGGGTGCCGTGGGCATGACAACCTCCGTCGACGGGGCGGCCCTCGGCACGAGGGATGGGCCCCGGTGTGCGTCTACGCCGCCTGCCGGGCGGGGCGGGCCGGAACGCCTTCCCAAACGGGAGCGGCGTCCGACAGGATTGCGCGATCGAAACCACCGGCCCGTGCGGCCGGAGGCGGTTTCAAGGGTACCCTCCCACCGCACCGAATCAACCCGAGCCGGACCTCGCCGCGGACCAATTCCGTCGGACGATCCCGGAACAATCCCTCTCGACCCCCGGGAAACACCTCTCCCAACCCACGCCGGACCCGCGGAGCCCCCTTGGACCACCACCCGCACGACGCCCCGGACCCGGCCAGCGACGCCGGCGAGCCCGCCCTCCAGGCTTCCGACTCCGCCCCGACCTCGCCTCCGCTTCCGCCGGCCCGGATGCCCGACCCCGGCGGCCGGCGCTCGGGCATCCTCGCCCTGATCGCGGCCTTCATCTTCGGCGGCGCCGTCATCGGCATCCAGAACCTCAGCGCCCTTTCCTCGAACGAGGCCGCCCAGCCGACGACCGTCGAGCAGGAGCTGATCGAGGCCGCGGCCGAGGACCAGCCCGTCCCCGGCAACCCCCAGATCGACCTGATGCTCCGCCTCTTCGTGCGGATGAGCGAGTTCACGAGGCAGGACCCGAAAGCGATCGTGGAGCTGGACAAGCACGCCCGCACGCCCGTCGACCGCCTCCGCGTCGCGGTCGCGGCGGGGGAGTTCGTGGGCCCGGAGGCCGCGGCCGAACGCCTCGCCGGCCTCGCCGAGACCCTCCCCGAGGACGCCCCCCTCCGCCGCGACGCCGAACTCCTCCAGCGCGTCTACGAGGAAGGGTCGTCCGAGTCGCTCGAGCCCGGGCAGCGCGACCGCCTCGTCGCCCGCCACGGCTTCGCCGCCCGCGTCGCCCTGACCCACCCCCTCCCCGCCTCCGACCCCGCCCGCCGGGAGCTGCGCTCCGGCGGGCTCGGCGCCACCGTCGCCCTCGGCCTCTTCGCGCTCCTCCTCGCGGGCGTGCTGCTCTCCGGCACCGTCCTCTTCTTCGTCGCCGTCGTCCTCGTCGCGACGGGACGCATCCGCCCCCGCATGCCCCGCCCCGCTCCGGGGGGCAGCGTCTATCTCGAGAGCTTCGCCCTTTTCACGGGCGGCTTCCTCTTCGTGCAGATCCTGGCGGGGCTCCTCGACGCCCTCACCCGCACGCCGGACGGCGAGAGCGCGCCCTGGGCCCCGGCCGTCGGGCTCGGGCTCCAGTGGTCGCTGCTGCTCATCCCCTTCTGGCCGCTCGTCCGCCACCGCTTCTCCCCGCGGCTGGAGGGCATGCACGCCCAGCGTTTCGCGGGCACCGTCGGTCTGCACCGCGGGCGCGGGTTCTGGCGCGAGGTCGGGGCCGGCGTCCTGGGCTACCTCGCCGGCGTGCCCGTCTTCGTCGCCGGCATCGCCCTCACCCTCGTGCTCGTGACGGTCTGGACGTCGCTCACCGGCGGCGATTCCCAGACCCCGGCGAACCCGCTCTTCGATCTCATCGCCGGGGCCGATCCCCTGATGATCGCCCTCATCGTGCTGCTCGCCACGGTGTGGGCCCCGCTCTGCGAGGAACTCATCTTCCGCGGCGGGCTCTACCGCCACCTCCGCTCGCGCCTGCCGATCCCGATCGCCGCCGTCGTCTCCGCCGCCGTCTTCGCCTTCATGCACGGGTACGGGCCGCTGTTCGCCTTCCCCGTCATGGCCCTGGGCTTCAACTTCGCCCTCATCCGCGAGTGGCGCGGCTCGCTCATCGGGTGCATCACCGCCCACGCCCTGCACAACGGGACGATCATGCTCCTGCTCATCACCATGGTCACGACGCTGGACCTGACGAGCCCCTGAGCCGCGGGCGGGCCGCCGGGCGGACGGCGGAACGAAGGGCAGCGGAACGAAGAACAGCAGGACTCAGATCGGAGCGTGCCGCGGGCGTGCCTTGCACGGGGTCCGCCGCCGGCTCCGATCTGAGTCCTGCTGTCCTCTGTTCCGGGCTCTTCCCTGCCCCCTCGCTCACGCGGCCTGCCGCACGTTCTCCGCGGCCTCCCGCACCGCCCGCGTCATCTCCAGCAGCGGCGGCACGTCGTCGTCGGCGTGCAGCTCCGCCCGCACGCGGGCGAACTCGCTCTCCAGCGCCTCGAACGTGTCCGCCACGTCGGGGTCGAAGTGCGTCCCGCGGCCCTCGCGGATGATCGCGGCCGCCTCCTCGTGCGAGAGCGCGTCCTTGTAGGGGCGCTTGCTCGTCAGCGCGTCGTACACGTCCGCCAGCGCGACGATCCGGCCCGCCAGGGCGATCTGGTCCCCCCGCAGGCCGAAGGGGTACCCCGACCCGTTCCACCACTCGTGGTGGTGCAGCGCCACCTCGATCGCCGTCTCCAGGAACTCGTCCGGGCCCATCTTCTCCCGGATCGCCATCAGCGTGTCGCCGGCGATGAGCGTGTGCCGCTCCATCAGCCCGCGCTCCTCCGGCGTCAGCGAGCCCGGCTTGAGCAGCACCGCGTCCGGCACGCCCACCTTCCCGATGTCGTGCAGCGAACTCGCCAGGCGCAGACGCTCCACCCACGCCTCGTCGATCCACCCGTACCGCTCCGGCAGGCGGTCCCGCAGACCCCGCGCCAGCATCGTCGCGAACGCCCCGATCCGCTCGAGGTGCGCCCCCGTCTCGCTGTCCCGGTAGTCCGCCAGCCGCGCGAGCCCGAAGATCAGCGCGTCCCTCGTTCCCACGGCCTGCGCGACTCGCTCTCGCACCTGCCCCTCCAGCGACCGGTTCGCCGCCTCCAGAACGTCCCTGTACCGCCGCGCTGCCCCGAGCAGCCCCAGCCACGTCAGCCCGAGAACCACCGCCCCGCTCGCGGCCGCCGCGAGCGCCGGCGTGAAGCTCGCCGAGATCGCCTGCCCCGCCACCACCCATCCGAGCCCCAGCGCCGTTCCCTGCACCGCCAGGACGGTGCACAGCATCGCGCGACGCGACCGGATCACGTCCGTCACGGGCTCGTCTGTAGGCGTTCCAGGCACGGGCACCTCATCGGACGTGCCCGGCCGGAACTTCGCCCGAAGGTTCCGCCTCGCGTTCTCGGACCCATATCGGCCCCCGACCCCTTCCGACCCGCGCCCTCCGCGCAGCCCGCCGGATCCCCACCGTCCCGGCGGGGGCTTCCTCCCGCCCGCGACGCCGTGCCCCGGTCAGGCCAGGGCCCGCAGCGCCTCCCACGCCCGGCGGACGTGCTCCTCCCGCGTGAGCGCGCCGCCGATCGCCAGGCGCAGCGTGACCGACGCGCCCGCCGGGTGCGCCGGGTCCGGCAGGGCCGCGTGCGTGAGGTAGGTGTGCCCGGTCGCGTTCACGGCCTCCATCAGGCGGCGGTTGCGGGCGTCGGTCTCCGCCGGCGCCTCGCCGGGGAGGGGGCGCAGGCGGAAGCAGACGAGGCTGGTGGTGCGCGGGGCGGTGATCTCGAACCGCCCGTCGGCGCGGACCCAGGACTCGAACCGCTCGGCCAGGCGGACGTGATGCCGGATGTGCGCCCGCAGGCCCTCCGCCCCGTAGTGCCGCAGCACGAGCCAGAGCTTGAGCGAGCGGAACGAGCGCCCGAGGGGGATCTGCCAGTCGCGGTAGTCGATCACGCCGCCGGCCTCGCTCGCGGCGTTGCGGAGGTACTCGGGCGTGATGGAGAGCGCGGCCGTGAGGGAGCGGCGGTCGGCCGTCCAGAACAGGTCGCAATCGAAGTTGGTGAGCAGCCACTTGTGCGGGTTCATGCACAGGCTGTCCGCGTGCTCGATCCCGTCGAGCATCCACCGGTGCTCCGGGCAGACGCACGCGGCCCCGGCGAAGGCGGCGTCGATGTGGATCCAGCACCCCGGGGCGAGGCGGCGGACGACCTCCGCGATCGCGGGGAGCGGGTCGACGGCCGTGGAGCCGGTGGTGCCCACGGTCGCGGCGACGAAGAAGGGCACGAGCCCGGCGGCCAGGTCTTCACGCACCGCCCGTTCGAGGGCGGCGGGGTCCATCGCGTGGTCGGGGCCGGTCGGGAGGAGGCGGAGGCGGCGGCGGTCCGTGGGCGAGGCGGCGAGGCCGAGGATCATCGCGGCCTTGGTGATCGAGGAGTGCGCCTGGGTGCTGGCGTAGGCGACCAGGCGATGGTCGACCGGCGCGTCCGGCGTGGCGGGGTCGGTCGTCCGGGCGTCGGGCTCGCGCCGGTGCCTCTCTCGGGCGCGCTGGCGGGCGGCGATCATGGCGACGAGGGCGCTCTCCGAGGCCGTGCCCTGGATGCAGCCGCCGCCCTCGCCGGACGCGCTGCGGAAGCGGCGGGGGAGGCCGAGGAGTTCGGCCATCCAGTCGAGGACGCGGGCCTCGAGTTCGGTCGCCGCGGGGCTGGTGGCCCAGAGCATGCCGTTGACGTTGAGCGCGGCCGAGAGGAGCGAGCCGACGATCGCCGGCCCGCTGGCGTTGCAGGGGAAGTAGGCGAAGAAGCCGGGGTGCTGCCAGTGGGTGAGATTGGGGAGGATGATCTCGTTCAGGTCGCGGAAGAGAGCGTCCCACTCGGAGGCGGGGTCCGCCGGGCGCTCGGGCGGGTGCTCCGGCAGGGCCCGCAGCACGTCGCCGGGCTTGGCGGCGGAGAGCACGGGGAGGGCGGGGTCGCCGGAGGCGAGGCGGTCGTAGTAGTCGGCCGCGAAGTCGGCCGCACGGTGGAGGAGGGCGCGGAAATCGGCCGGGGAGAGGTGGGGGGGCTCTGCCGGGACGGGATCGGGCATGGCGGAGGGTAAGCCCGCGACGGGAGACGCCGGGCGTGTGCACGATCGAGCGGCGGTCCGGCGCCGGGATCGTGGAGCCGCGGCCCGGGGGTTATGCTGCCGGCGCAGGCCCGACGGCGTGCGGAGCGCTCCGCCCGGCCTGCTCGCGTGCGCCGGCGGCCGGTGCATCCGAGCGGTTCGGTCATCGAGCGGAGCAAAGCGATGCAGGCCATCGACGCCATTCGGCTCGCCCTGAAGTTCAGCGACATGGGCATGACGCACCTGGGCGAGATGAGCGACGCCCCGCTCCTGCGCCCCGGGCCGTGGGGAGGGAACCACGCGATGTGGATCGCGGGGCACCTGACGGTGATCGAGGGCCGCCTGCAGAAGATGCTGCACGGCATGCCCAACCCGGTCGAACGCTGGAAGCCGCTGTTCGACTGGGGCAGCGAGCCGGTCGACGACGCCGCGGCCTACCCGCCGTACGAGGAGGTGCTGCGGACGTTCAGGGAACTGCGGGCGCAGACGCACGCGTTCCTCGACGAGGGCGGCGAGGAGGGCCTGGACCGGCCGACGAAGTGCCAGCCCCCGGGGTTCAAGGGGTTCGAGACGGCGGGCGCCGCGATCCTCATCATCGCCTGCCACGCGTGCGGTCACCTCGGCGGGCTGAACGTCGTGCGGGCCGCCGCGGGCAAGCAACGCTTCTTCGTTCCTTCGGCCGAGCTCCGCGCGTTCTAGCGGAGTCGGCGTGGACGCGCCGGCGGCCCCGGCGTGTGCGTCGCTCGCCGGGCGGGGTGCGAAAGGATGGACATGCCCCAGGAACCCAAGCGTGCTCTGATCTTCGTCGCCGACGGCTCGGAAGAGATCGAGTCGATCGCGCCGGGCGACGTGCTGGTGCGCTGCGGCGTGGACGTGACGTACGCCGGCGTCGACACGCTGACGCCGGACGGCAGCCGCGGACTCCCGCTGCGGGCGGACGTGCTGGTGCAGGACATCAGCGGGCAGGCGTTCGACGCGGTCGTGCTCCCCGGCGGCGGGCCGGGCGCCCGCAACCTGGCCGCGAGCGAAACCGTGAACGGGATCGTGCTCGCCCACCACCGGCGCGGCGCGCTGGTGTGCGCCATCTGCGCCGCCCCGGCCGCCGTGCTCGCCCCGCTCGGCGTCCTCGACGGACGGCGGGCGACCTGCTACCCCGGGCACGAGGACGCGTTCCGCGCGCGGGCGGAGTACGTCGCCGACGAGGACGTGGTGGTCGACGGCAACGTCGTGACGAGCCGCGGCCCGGGCACCGCGATCGCCTTCGGCCTCGCCATCGCTCTCCTGCTCACCGGCGACCGCGACGCGGTGGAGACGGCGCGGAACGGGCTGCTGATCCGGGCCTGAGCGGCCGGGCCCGCGCCTCAGTACGCGTTCAGCTTCCGCGTCACCCCCCGGTGCAGCGGGGTCGAGACGAGGATCTCCGCGATCCGCTCTCCCGCCCGCCCGTCGCCGAAGGGGTGCGTGATGCCCGACCGGTCGAGGCGCCGGGCCTCGGCGATCGCCGCGGCGATCGCGCCCGCGTCGCCCCCGGGCGTGCGCACCACGTTCGTCCCGTGCTCGCGCGCCGACTGCCGCGGCCCGACGTCCACCGCCGGACACCGCAGCGCCCCCGCCTCGATCATCCCGGCCGAGGAGTTGCCGATCAGGAACCCCCCCTCCCCCGCGACGCGCAGCAGCAGCGCCGCGAACGCCTCGCGCGGCAGGTGCTCGCGCACGACGAGCCCCGGACGCGCCCCGTTCTCGATCGCCCGCAGCACGCCCGTGCGCCCGGGGTCGTGGTTCGGGTGCAGCGCCAGCACGCGCAGGCCCGCCACGGCCTCGAGCGCCGCGGCCGCGGCGTGCTCCTCCTGCTCGTCGCTCCCGCCGATCGGGTGCATCAGGAAGACGCACTCCGGGCGCCCCAGCTCCTCGAACGCCGCGTCGTCCAGCGGCCCGAGCCCCCGCAGCCCGTCGATCGCCGGCGAGCCGACCGCGTGCACGCGCTCCGGGCGCTCCCCCATCCGGACGATGCGCTCGGCCGCCTGCGGCGTCGCCGGGAAGTGCAGGTTCGCCAGCTTCGTGATCGCGTGCCGCATCGCCTCGTCCGCCACGCCCTCGGCCCGGTCGCCCCCGTGGATGTGCGCGAGCGCGAAGCCGCCCACGGCCGCGGCCGAGGCGGCCGCGAACGCCTCGATCCGGTCCCCCAGCACCACGACCCAGTCCACGCCCAGCCGCGAGAACGACCGCCCGAACCGCCCGATCCCCTTGCCGAGCGCCTCCACGTCCTCGATCCGCCCGACCCGACCCGCCACCTGCATCGGGATCGAATCCGCGACGTCGAAATGACGCTTCACCTCGTGGAACGTCGTCGCGGGCTGGATGAGGTGCGCCCCGGCCGCGATCACGAGCAGCTCCGCGTCGCCCCGGTCGCGGATCGCCTCCATCACGGGCCGCAGCAGCCCGAACTCGGCCCGCGTCCCGGTGACGACGGCGATCCGCGGCCGTCCGTTCCGCGGCCGGGCGAGGGCGGTGCGGGGGCGTTCGTTCGGGTCAGTCCAGCCGGAGCCGATCATGACCGGGAGGGTAGCGTCCTACAGCTCCACCGCCGCCGCCTCCCCCTCCAGGTCCTCCGGAACCAGCGGCGCGTCCGCCTCCACGGCCCGCGCGAGCCGCCGCCCGACCGTCGCCTCCAGCCGCCGCGGCTCCAGCCCGCCCCCCGGGCGCTTGATCGTCAGGTCCTCGCGCCGCAGCAGGTGCCCGGCCGGCAGGGCGCGCGTCGTCACGATCGACTGCCGGCTCACGCCCCGCACGTCCCCCTCGATCTCCAGCACCCGCTTCGACTCCGGCCCCAGCATCCGGAACGCGCGCCGCGCCCACGCGACGTACCGCCGGAACCCGTCCGGCTCCAGCGAGGCCGCGTGGTCCGGCCCCGCGGCCGAGCGGCTGTACGTCAGGTGCTTCTCCAGGATGCACGCCCCCGCCGCGACGGCCAGGCCCCCCGTCTCGATCAGGTCCGTGTGGTCGCTGTACCCGACCGTGCCGTGCAGCGCGAGCAGCGCGCGGATGCCGCCGAGCGCCGCGTGCGCCTCCGGCGTCGGATAGCTCGACACGCACTGCAGCACCGCCAGCCGGTCCGAGATCCGCCGCAGCGCCCGCACGGCCTCGGCGACCTCCTCCAGCGTGCTCGTCCCCGTGCTCACGATCAGCGGCCGCCCGAGCTGCGCCAGCGCCTGCAGCAGCGGCAGGTTCACGACGTCCGGCGAGGCCGTCTTGTACGCATCGAACCCCGTCCCCCCGACCCGCCCCGCCTCCTCGACCATCTCCAGGCTGAACACGCTCGCGATCGCGTGCACGCCCCGCTCGCGCGCCCGTTCCGCGACGCGCGCACACGCCTCGGGCGACAGCTCCAGCCGCCGCAGCATCGCGAGCGGGTCGCTCTCCCCCGCGGCCTCCTGATACGCCGCGAGCTTCGCGGCCCTGCTCATGAGCTGGTCCGTGCGGAACAGCTGCAGCTTGACCGCGTCCGCCCCCGCCTCCACGGCCGCGTCGACCAGCTCGAGCGCCCGGTCCACCGACCCGTCGTGGTTCACGCCGATCTCGGCGATGACGTAGGGCTCGTGCTCGCGTCCGATCTGTCTGTCGCCGATGCGCATCTGGACGATCCTTGAAGAGCAACCACGGAGATCACGGGGAGCACGGAGGGGGATCAGAGGATGCGGCGCACGATGCCGTCGCGCATCTGCTTCACGTTGAAGTTCAGCAGGAGGCCGAGGCGTCGCCTCGAGAGGCGGAGATACGTCAGCAGCTGCGCCTCGTGCACGGCGCTCACCTGCTCGATCGCCTTGATCTCCAGCACCAGCCGGTCCTCGACGAGCAGGTCGATCCTGTACCCGGCCGGCAGCCGACGGCCGCGGTACTCGACCGGCACGTCCACCTGCCGCCGCACCTGCAGCCCCCGCGCCACCAGCTCATCCGCCAGACACGCCTCGTACACGGGTTCGAGCAGCCCCGGCCCCAATGCCCGGTGCACTTCGATCGCGGCCGCGATCACGCCCCCCGTCAGCTCCCGGTCCTGCAGCCCCGGCCCCGCGCCGCCGCCCACGACCCCCGGCTTCCCGCGAATCCGATTCGCGCTCTCACCGACCGTCGTGGCCACCGTCGCCGCACGCTGCCCCCTCACCTCCCACTCATTCCCCCCCTCCGTGCTCCCCGTGCTCTCCGTGGTTGCTCTCTTCCTCAGCAACCGATCCGCAACAACGAGATCCACCTCGTCGTCGATGTCGACCACGTCCCCCTCCCCCGTCTCCACGCCCCGGCGGTCCAGCCCCAGGAACGCGTGCGGGCCCGGCGCCACGCCCGGCACGCGCAGGCACAGCGCCTCCCGCGTCAGCGCCGTCACGCCCCCGTCCGGCACGTGCGCCGGCGGCAGGTCCTGCCGCCGGAAGACGTTGTGGTACAGCACCTCCCCCTCCCACGGGCCGACGCGCCCGCCCTCCCCCAGCCGGCACGTCCACCACGGATGGTGCTTGCCCACCCGCGCGTAGCTCTGCACGCTGTCGCACCCCGTCTCCGCCAGCAGCGACACCGCCCGGTCCGTCAGGTCCGCCGGACGCACCGGCACGTTCCCGTACAGGATCACCACCGGCCCGTCCCCCGGAACGGCCTCCAGCGCCGACCGCGCCGCGTCGTCCACCCGCGCCGTGTCGTGCGCCAGCTCCGCCGGCCGCTCGTGCGGCAGGCACCCTTCCGCGGCCGCGATCTCCAGCACCTCCGGGTCGTCGCTCGAGACCACCACGCGCCCGACCGTCGCGCTCCCGAGCGCGTGCCGCAGCGTCCACCAGACGCACGGACGCCCCGCGACGTCCCGCACGTTCTTCCGCGGAACGCCCTTGCTCCCCCCCCGCGCGAGCACGATGGCCGTCGCGAGCATCACGCCCTGCTCACACCGCCGCCGGCGCGGGCGCCGGCGCCTCGACCGACGGAACGGCCGCGGGCTCCCCCCGCACCGCTTCCCGCCCGATCTCCCGGCCCGCCTCCCGCGCCTCGCCCGCCGGGACGGCGAACCGCCCCGCCGGCCGCCGCAGCGCCGCCCGCTCGCGACGCGCGCGCCGCAGCCGCCGCCACGCGTCCAGCAGCGGCGCCGTCCGCAGGTCGATCGACGGCGCCCCCGCCACCGTCCCGTCCGACAGCACCCGGAGTTCCGTCCGCTCCAGCCGCGACCGGGCCGGCTCCGGCAGCGGCAGCGGCTGGATCCGCTGCCCCTCGGCCTTCCGCGGCAGCGGGTCGATCACGCACGCCCCCGCCTGCACGTTCCACCGGTCGTAGAACCGCTCGATCTCCTCGTACGTGTCGTCGCACCGGGTCAGGCGCGGCGCGATCCACGGCGTCGGGATCGACCCCGCCGCCCAGAACTCCCGCCGCCGCTCCCGCTCGTCCAGCAGCGCCACCAGCCGGTCCTGCACCTCCCCGAACCGGTCGCACCCGGCGATCCGCTCGTACGTCTCCGCCTTCATCGCGAGCAGATCGACGCTGATCACGTCCGCCCCCATGTCCAGGAACGCCGCCGCGTCGAACGCGCCCCCGGGCGCGTGCAGCAGGTCCGTGCGGATGTGCACCGCCGCGACGCCCTCCTCCCGCGCCGCCCGCACGATCTCCCCCAGCCGCGGGTGCAGCAGGGGGTCGCCCGAGCCGAACAGCGTCACCGTCGCGTCCGAACGGTCCTCGGCGAGCTGCCGGAAGATCCGCCGCGCCAGGTCCACCGGCATCGGCTCCCGCTCGGCCGGCTCCTCCCCGCCCTGCCGCAGCCGCCCGAGCAGCCCGCCCATCAGGCGCCCCGTGCACAGCTCCAGCGTCACGTGCTGCGGCGCCCCGGTCGGCACGCCCTTGTCCGCGCCCGCCACGGCCCGCGCCACCGCGAGCGCGTCCATCCGCAGCACCCCCTCGCCCGCGTCCGCCAGCGCGTCGGCGAGCTGCGCGAACCGCGGCGCCGAGTCCGGCACGCACCGCCGCCCCAGGTCCCGCACCTCCGGCTCGATCCGCACGCAGAAGTCCTGCCCGATCGGGTCCACCCGCGGACGCATCGGCATGTAGCTCACGAGCGCGCCGAACGTCGCGAACCGCCCCGCCCCCGCGTTCGCGGCCAGCCGCTGCAGCGTCTGCTCGTCCACCAGCATCCCGCCCAGCCCGGGCGGGGCCTGCGAGAACATCACCCGGCGCCGCTCCGGCTCCGCTCGGTACCGCTCCACCACCGCGTCGATCAGCGCCGGGTCCACCAGCGCCCAGTCGGCCCCGACGATCACCGCCGCGTCCAGCCGCGCCCCCGCGGCGACCTCCGCGCACGACCGCGGGTCGGCCGCCTCGTCGTAGCACGCCAGCCCCCCCAGCCCGCCCCGCCACGCCGACGGGCTGAACAGCCGCGCGGGCCCCACCGCCCGCAGCCGCGCCCGCCACGCCGCCGCGTCCGTCGGCACGATCCGCACCCGCGGGTCCGACGCCGCCGGCCCGAGCGCCCGCGCCGTCCGCTCCGGCTCGCCCGAGGCCAGCACCACCGCGTCCAGCGACCGCGCCGCCAGCAGCCGCTCCACCGTCAGCCGCAGCGCCGAACGCCCGAGCAGGAACGTCTCGTCCAGCGCCCGCGGCGTGCCGAGCCCGCCGATCTCGTGGTCCACGTAGACGACCGCCCCCACCCGCCGTGGGCGCCCGGCCTCCGCCGGCTCCGGCTCCGTCCGACGCGTCGTCGCCACCCGCTCCCCCCGCGCCCGGCGCAGCGCGTCGGAGAGGATCGCCGCCGCCCGGTCCGCCGCCGCGGCGAGCGCGTCCACGTTCTCCCGGTCCCGCTCGATCCGCCGCCGGTTCCGCTCCCGCTCGTCCAGGTCCTCCGCCACCATCAGCGCCCGGTCGGACTTCATCCGCCGCAGCGCCCCGTTCTGCTCGATGAACTGCACGAAGTCGAACGCGACGCTCAGCGCGGACACCTCCTCGCGGTTGCGGTGGATGCGCTCGATCACCCGCGCCTGCTCCCGCGGCTCGCGCTCCAGCGCCGCCGTCCGGCGCAGCAGCACCGACGTCTCCCGCGAGATCTTCCCGACCCGCCGCACGTCCCGCCGCACCCGATCGAGCGCCGCGGCGAGCACCTCGACCCCCGGCGCCGGCGGCTCCCGCAGCGACGCCATCGCCTCCTCCAGCCCGTGCGGCTCCCGCGCGACCTCGCCCAGCGCCCCCTCCAGCGTCGCGACCTCCGCCCCGCGCTTCGCCACCCCGCCCTCCGTCGCGTCGATCACCCGCAGCCCCCGCTCCCGGTCGTCCACGAACATCCGCTCGAAGAACGACAGGTAGTTCATCATCTGCTCGTCGAGCAGGATCGGCCGCCCCAGCACGTCCTTCCGCTCGCGCAGCTGCCCCCCCATCCGCGCGATCCGCTCCCACTCGAGCATCTCCAGCGTCTGGAACGGCCCCAGCTCCCCCGACCAGACCGTGTGGATCGCCGCCCCCGCCGCGTAGTACTGCCCGTCCGTGAACCCCAGGTCCTGCCCGATCAGGATCACCGGGTCGCACCCGAGGTGCCGCGCCAGCCCGTAGCACAGGTGCGCCACCGTCGAGCCCTGCACCACCTGCCCCATCCGCCGCGCCGCCCCGGGCGACCCCGAGAAGGCGAGCACCTGGTCCAGCCGCGGCGTCGACGGGAACCGGATCGCCCCCGGGAACGCGTCGATCACCGCCGGGTTCACCTTCGCCTCGGCGACCAGCGTGATCCCCTCCACGTCCTCCGCCGTCAGCCCCTCGTAGAACCGGGCGCTGATGTCGCTCCAGTCCAGCGCGCACACGAAGTGCGGGCGGATCCCCCGCCGCAGCAGCGGCTGCAGCACCGTCGGCGTCGCCACGATCACCACCCGCTCGCGCACCCCCGGCTCCCCGAGCAGGTGCACGTTCCGCTCCAGGCTCGGGCCCGCCGACACCACCACCGCCGGACGCCCCCGCGCGATCCCCTCCAGCGACGCCACCCCCGGGCACGAGGCGTACCGCCCCGCGTTCAGAAGCTCGTTCCGCAGCGTCGTCTCGCTCTGCACCAGCGTCGTCAGCACCGTCGTCCGGACGGCGCCGATCACCTCCGCCAGCACCGCGCCGAACTTCCCCGCACCCTCCCCCAGCCGCTCCTCGCTCGCCGGGTGCGGCACGATCTTCACCCCCGCCGCCGTCAGCCCCTCCGCCCCCGTGATCGCCCGCGCGATCTGCCCCCCGTCCTCCGCGTCCGTCAGCACGCGCACGTGCCCCGCACCCAGCCACGCCGAGCAGTCCACCCGCTCCAGCACCGACCGCAGCAGCCCCGCGTCCGGCTCGTACACCAGCACCCGCCCGATCCCCGCCGTCTTGTACGCCAGCAGCCGGACGTGGTGCCCGAGGCCGAACCCCAGCACCGCCGCCACGCCGGTCTTCTCGAGGTCGATCGTCGCCACGAGCGCCTCCGCCTCCGACCCCGGACGCCTCCGGCTCGCGATCGTCCGGCCGTCCAGCGAGCCCCCCAGACCCTCCGGCGTCTGGACCAGCTCCAGCCCCGCACGCGGCGCGGCCTGCTCGATCGCCCGCGCCGTCTCCGGCGTGTGCCGACGCATCGCGCAGAGATTGCGCTCGAGCGTCTCGGGGCATGGCGACGGCACCTGCAATGAACTCACCAGCGATCCTCCCGCAGACGGACCCCGCGCCATCGGCGACCCCGAGACACCTTCTATAAGTTTGCGCCCGCGGTCCGGACCCCTGACCCCGCGCCGATCCGGCGCCCCGACCGGGAGATCACGTGCCCGACCCCCGCCAGACGCTCGCCCTCTCCGGCCCGCCCCCCGCCCGGGCGCTGGCGCAGGCCCTTCCCTTCTCCGGCGGGCCCGACGTCCCCGATCTCCCGCCGGCGCCGCTCCTGGAACGCTACGTCACCGACAACCCCTGGCCCCTCGCCGGGGCCCTCGCCGCCCTCGCGATCATCGCCGCCATCGTCTTCCTCCGCCGCGGCGAACGCCGCCCCGCCCTGATCGCCCTCGTCGCCGGGGTCGTCCTCGCGGGCGGCGTCGCCCTCGCCTCCGCGCTCGTGACCACCTCCCGCGAGCGCGTCGCGGGCGCCACCCGCGGCCTCGTCGCCGCCGTCTCCCGCCGCGACATCCCGAAAGTCCGGGAGATCCTCGACCCGGACGCCCGCGTCTACTACTTCCGCGCCCGCGGCGGCGCCGGGCTCGATCACATCGAGCAGCAGATCCGGACCGACTTCGGCTCCGGCGTCGACGTCCCCTCCGTCCGCCTCGCCGCCCTCCAGGCCGTCACCGACACCCCGACCACCGCCCGGAGCCAGGTGCACGTCATCGCAGACCTCCGAGCCGGCGCCGAGTTCGGGCTCGAGTCCAGACCCGTGCGCTCCGTCTGGCGGATCTACTGGCGCAAGGCCCCCGACGGCGCCTGGCGGGCGGAGGAACTGGAGCTCCTCTGGATCGGCCTGCCCGGGATCGACAACCCCTCCGGCCGCTGACCGACGAGCCCCGCACGGGACAGGCGAACGGAAGAACGCGGTCTCCGCGCCGCTGCTCTGCGCTCTCTGCCCTTCTGCCATCTGCAATCTGCCGGACCCGCCCCCCTCAGTCCGGGACGCGCACCAGCACGCTGCGCTGGTTCCGCCGGACCGTCCGCCCCTGATCGCCCACCCGGTGCGTCTCCACCACCGGCATGCCGTTCACCAGCATCTCGGGGTGTTCGCGCATCGTCTGCTCGAGCCGCGGGCTCCGGTACCCCGCCGGCGGGAGCCGGTGCGGGTCGTAGTCCCCCGTCCCGAACACCCCCACGGTCACCATGCTCAGGTTCGGGCCATGGTAGTAGTACGCATCGGCCCCCTTCTGCCGGAGCACCGCCACCGCCTGCTCGGCCGCCCGGCGGTACTGCTCCATGTCCGCGGGCTTGGCCGTCTGCCCCCGCCCCGGCCCGTACGCGGCGACCTGCAGCGTGTACAGCGGGATGTCCCCGTGCCGCTGCCGCACCCGGCGCAGGTCGTGCTCCCCGATCGGGCGGTTGACGTCCCCCAGCGGCGGCGCGAACACCGCCCCCGCGTACGGCTTCTTCTCCCCCCGGGTGATCTCCCGCACCCGCGCCAGCTCGGCCTTCGCCTCCGGCGCACCCGGATCCTTGTGGTACCCGACCACGGCCGCGAGGAACGGCCCGCGGTCCTCCAGGCGCACCCCCGGGAGGTCCTGCCGGATCCCCGCCACCGCCGCCTCCGCCCGACGCCGCTCCTCCGGGCGGAACAGCCCGACGACGAGCGCCCAATCCGTCGCCGGGTCCGCCGTCCGCGCCTGTCCGCGATTCGTCCCCCCGATTGAGGCAGGGGCAGGTTCCGCCATCTCCGTGTACGGGCGCAGCCCCGCCGGCCGGGCGTTGCTCGCTTCCTGCGTCGATCCGCACCCGGCGAGCGTCAGAGGCGCAAGGACGGCCGCGGCGAGAGTCCGATAGGCGTGCGACCCGGAGCGTCGTGGCATGGGCACTCCCGTATTTGGGTTGTGTTAGGGTGTCGAACTCCGCGCGTCCGGCTGGGAATTTGGCGTGGTCCGCCGCCCGTTATACAGCGCAAAGCCCTGATGTGCCGAAACTTGCGGAGTCCTGCACCCAAACCTGTGATTTTGTAGCCATCCGTCCTCCCCCGTCGATGCACACGTTGCCAACGGAGGGCGGCGCCACGCGGGACGGAACCCGCTGATGGTACCCCGACCCGGCGCGGCGCCGCCGGGCGAGCACAGAGGATGTACAGCATGGGACAGGTTTCGTCGGTCGGGACGCTCGTTGCGCGAGCGTCCACGGGGGTTGAGCGCGCAGCGGAGCGGCGCGGTGTCCAGGCAGATCGGGGCGCGGAGCAGCCGCCGGTCCGCCGTGGCGAAGACCGCGTCGAACTCACGCGGGCGCGGACCGCCGTGCCGGCCGCGCCCGCCCAGGAGAACACCATCGCCCAGGAGGCCCAGGTGCGCACGGACCTGATCGCCCGCGTCCGCGAGGAACTCGCCAGCGGCATGTACGAGACCGACGCCCGCATCGACGGCGCCATCGACGCGCTGCTCAACGGGCGGTTCCTCGACACCCTCGCCTAACGCCCGGGGACGCCGGAACCCTCGGCCCCAAGGACTCCAGGTCTCCGCGGAACGTCCCCGCGGAGGCCCCCAAGCTCGGGGGCGAGCCGCACGCTCGCCCCCCTGTTTCTCAAATGCCCCGCGGTCGCACGGCTTGCGTCCTCCGGCGGGCCGCTGTACACCGGTTCCGTCCGCCGAGGCGTCCGCCGCTCCGCCCGGGCGCGCGGCCGAGGGAGCAGCATGCTTTTCGAGCTCCGTCCCTTCGATCCCGTCCGCGGCGGCTTCCGGCACTCGCCCGGCGCCCGCGAGGTCCGGCCGGACGGCACGGCGCTCCAGGACGCCGCCGGGCCCACGCCCCCCGCCCCGCCCTACGAGCAGTTCCGCCTCAGCCACGTCGAGCTGCGCATCGACCGCCCGCCCGTCCCCGGGCTCCAGTGGCCGGACTTCCTCCACGTCGGCGACACGGCCGACACCCTCGTCGTCACCGAGCGCGTGGTCCGCGCCCTCGTCCGCGCGGGGATCCGCGGGTTCCGGCAGGTCCCGGTCCGCCCGATGGTGATGGCGATCGGCGCGGCCGGGGGGATCCCGAACTACGTCGCCCTGCTCGTGCAGCCGGGCGTCAAGGGCGAGCAGCTCCCCTGGAGCCCGCGGCGCGGGCAGCGCGCCACGCGGATCCGCCCCGCCTCCTGGACCGGGATCGACCTCTTCGCCGTCCAGAACTTCCCCCGCCGCAGCCACTGGTACTGCACCCGCCGCGTGGTGGAACTCGCCCGCGAGCACTTCTGGACCAACGCCCGCTTCGTCCCCCACGACGCGGACTGGCGCCACGCGGAAGGGTGGAACGGACGCGAGCCGTGGGGCGTCGACTACCTCTGCGAGGTCTGGCCGCCGGAGTGGTACCCGCCCCGGATCGCCGGCAGCCTCGACGCCCGGGCCTGGTTCGAGCGGCTCGTCTCGGCCGAGCCGGGTTCGGAGGACGCGGCCCGGTCGCTCGCCGCGCTGGCCGACCTCGGCGACGAGGCGCTGCTCCTGGCGCGATCGGTGCTGGAGGAGGAGCGCGGCGACGTGCGGCGGGCGATGGCCTTCGCCGTCGTGCGCGCCCTGCACGCGGAGTCGCACCCTGTCTCCAAGGCGCTGCTCGACGCGGCGGAGCGCGAGGCCGCGGCCGGCGCTCTGCGCCCGGTGGTGCGCCTCCCCGACCGGGCGCGAAGCCCCGTCGCGGCCGTCTGAGCACCCATCGATCCCGTTCGATCCCGGGTGTGCTCCACGCCACCCCCTGGACCGGCGATAGGTCGTGTCCAGCTTGGCGCGCTCCGGGCTCACCGTTAGGCTCGCCGTCCCGGGGCCGTTTCCCGGGAAACCGACGCCGAGCGCGCGGAGGCGCCCTCCGGGTCGGTTTGGTTCTGGTGTCCGCGCCACGGAGGGATCCTCGACATGTTGAACCGTTCTACCGTCCTCGCGCTCTGCGCCGGCGCCGTCGCGTCGTCGTCCGCCCTCGCCCAGGTCCAGCAGATCGACCTCGACATCGGCGGGGCTCAGGTCATCCAGCGAGCCGGCAACCCCATCAACGAGCAGCGCACCTACGACCTGGCGGCGGAGCTGGGGCTCCCCTCCGGCACGCCGGTCGTCATCCGCGGTCTCGGGTGGGACACGACGCTGACCACCTTCGGCACGTCTTGGGCGAGCACGGCGTACGTGAACTTCCGGCGCTCCACCGGCGGGGAGGCCGGGCTGCGCGTCCGCCCCGCGGGCCCGACGTTCCACGGCGTCACGAGCGAGCGCTTCGAGAGCGAGGTCGTCAACCTCAACGACGTCTACTACCTGCACCCGACGATCGAGGGCACGGGCGACGTCTACCTGCCCGACGGCGTGCTCAGGCTCGAGTTCTTCGATCTGTTCAACTCGGTGACCGACGGCGTCGACGCGGTGTTCGAGTCGCCGAGCACGCTGACGGTCGAGGCCGAGGGGACGAACGCGTCCTTCTCCGACCTCCCGTCCCTGAGCGTCGGCGTCCTGACGCGTGACGGCAGCGCCGCCGGCGACACGACGGGCGCCGACAACAACCTCGACCTCGGCGGGCTGCGCCTGCCGGGCGGGCGGTACAACGGCGGCGACCACGTCTACACGCTGCAGTGGAACGGCGGCATCGTCGAGCTCGTGCTCGACGTCGCCTCCGGCGACCACGGGCTGGCGGTCTTCAACGCCTCGCAGAGCCTGATCGACCTCCGCGAGACCGAGGGCGACGAGCGGCTCGTGCTCAGCCTCGGCGCGGGCAACTACTACCTGGTGGTCGACAGCCGCGCCGGCGACGAGGGCGCGTACACCATCGCGGCGAACACCTACGTCGCCCCGACGCTCGCCTCGCAGACCCTCGGCACGTTCGGCCCGAACGAGCCGCTCCAGGGCGACAACACCGGCGCGCAGGACGACATCGACTTCATCGTCCTGAGCTACCCCGGCAGCGTCGGGTACTGGTACGGCGGCGACGACGTCTGGACCCTCGAGTGGCCGGGCGGGCACCTGCACCTGACCGCCACGAGCGAGACGGGCGACCCGGACATCGGCGTGTTCGACATGAACCAGGCCCAGGTCGCCGCGGGCGGCGCCATCGGCGACGACCAGGCGTGGTCGATCAACCTCCCGGCCGGGTCGTACTACGTCACCGTCGACGCGTACACCACCGACGACGAGGGCCCGTACACCCTGCTCGCCACACCGGTCGAGTTCCTGCTCACCGGCGAGGTCACGGAGGAGAGCCCCCGGTACCACCACCCGAACGAGAGCGGCACCGGCCTCGACCAGTGGGGGACGAACGCGCCCTACGCGGCCCTGCCGTTCACCGTCGACGCCGACGGCGCCTACGACATCACCACCATCTTCGAGGGCTACGACGGCTTCCTCGTCCTCTACGCCGGCTCGTTCAACCCCGAGACCCCGCTCGAGAATTTCGTCACGGCCGACGATCGCTACACCGACAACTACGTCGACGCCCGCGTCTCGGCGAACCTCGTCGCCGGCGCGGACTACGTCCTCGTCGTCTCCGGGTTCAGCGGCACGCAGTTCGGCGAGTTCGGCGTCCTCGCCTCCGGACCGGGCAACGTCCTCTTCACGGAGCCCTGCGCGGCCGACTTCGACGGCAGCGGCGCGGCCGACGTGAACGACCTGC
>CAYMFP010000024.1:0-20503 GCA_964389385.1 uncultured Phycisphaeraceae bacterium
TCCCCTGGCCCGCCCCGATCCCCCCCGCCCCCGCCGGGCTCTCAGCTGATCTCGAAGATCGTCTGCGTCCGGAGCACGATCCCGCCCCGGGCGAGCAGGTGGTACGCCTGGACGTGGATCTCGCGGTGGAACCGCTGGATGTCCAGCACCGAGAGGTTCTCGCCCACATCGTCCGTCCAGCCGTGGGTGGCGCAGTTCTCCTCGGCCGCGTGGTCGCGCATCTCGCGCAGGGTCGCCTCGAACAGGTTGTCCGAGAGCTGCTCCGTCTGCACCGTCGTCATGTACTTCACCGACGCGTTGCCGAACGCGTGGTCGAAGTCGTGCTCTCCGACGCAGAAGAACTGTCCGACCACCCCCTGCTCGGGGAGCCCCGCTTCCTGGTCCGTCACCAGCTCGCAGCAGCAGACCGGGCCCCGCTCGAAGCGCAGAAGATGCTGCCCCGGCATCAGCCACCCTTCCAGCTCGTAGCCGGCGTGGGTCACGACCCGCCGGGCCTTGAGCTGGAACAGCTCGGGGTGCAGCGCCCGATCATAAAGGATGGTTTGATAGCTCTGAAGATTGTTCGATCGGATGGTGGATTGCATCGCTGGGGCACCTCAGCGGGCGGGGGCGGGCGGTTCGCCCGGGTTCCCTCGAACCTCACCTCGGGCAAGCGGGGGCCCGAAGTCGATCCACGCGCCCCGGCAGGCAAACGGCTCGCCCGCCGATCGTGGATCGGTGCGTCTCCGAACGATGCGGCAGCAATCGTTCCGTTCGACGCCCGATCCGGGCACGGAATCCCGCCGGTGATGGCTTGTCCTGGGCGTGCAGCCCCGACCGCCAACGCTCATCCCTGACCGGCCGCCCGGACCGCCGTCCGGGCACCCCAATCTATCAGCAGCCCGCGCGGACTGTCCACAACAACTTGACCAAATGACCGAAGGAATTTCTCCCGGAGCGTCGGGTTGTGCCGATCCTGCCCGTGTGGGTGTCGCGCGCGCCGACCGTTCTTTCGCCGATCGACTCCGGCTCGCCAGGAAACTCCCCCGGGCCGAGCGGTGCGCCGCGCTCGTCGCCGCCGCCTCGGCCGCCTCGCGGGAAGAGATCCCCGCCATTGCGCTCGAACTGCTCGAGATCGCCGCGGCCGAGCCTCCGCCTCCATCCCCCCTGCATCAGGCACTCGAAGCCGCCCGGCTCGTGGTTCCGGCCGCGGTCATCGCCCGCCTGCGCCTCCAGGCCGTCCGCACCGTCCTGATCCGCTGGGGCGACCTCTCCCCCGAACTCCGCGCTCTCGTCGGCTCCATCCCCGCCGAACTGCGGGAAGAGGCTCTCCGCGATCTCAGCGCCTCCCCCGACGTCAGGGAACGAGCGGCCCCGCTCCGCATCGCCGAGCAGACGGGCGACCCCGACCTGATTCCCTTCTGCACGCCCCTCCTCGCGGCCGCCGACCGCACGCTCGCCCGCACCGCCGACAGCGTTCTCCAGCGGCTCGTCCTGCGTTCTTGCCGCCTCGGACCCGCCGAACTCGGTGAGGAACTCGCCGCCAGCGTTCGCGCGCAGGGCGACGGCGCATCGACCGTTCTGAGCCCGCGAGCCCTCGACGCCCTCGCCTCGGCCGCGGAGACCTTCGACGACCACCGGATGCGGGCCCCTCTCCTCGCCGCGGCCCTGCTGCCGTGGCTGGAGATTGTCCGGCCCTGCCCCGGCGCCGACCGCCTGCGCGCGCTGGTGAAGTCTCCCGGGCACTCCAGCCATCCGGGGCTTCGGGCGCTGCTCCGGCGGATCGAGGCCCCCGTTCTTCGGGAGGTCGCGTGGCGTTGGCTCGCCTCGCCCGCGCTCGCCGAAACTGCGGCGGAGCGGCTCGGCGTCGCCCGGGCCGAAGCCGACCACGCCCCGCTCCTCCGGCGGGCGTACCTGCTCCTGAACCCAAGCCGCGCGCACGCCGCCGCGACGGTGCCCGTCAAGCGACGCCGGATCGGCGAGGCGCACGTCCTCCCGCCGGAGGCGCCGGTCCCCCCGGCGGACGTGCTCGTCCGACTCGATGCCTCCGCCCGCGCAGGGCTTCCGCGACTCCTCGCGGCGCTGCGCACGGACGAGCCGACCCGCCGGGCCCTGCTGGACCCTTTGCTCGCTGATCCGGACGCCGTCGTTCGCCTCGCCGCGGCCCGGCAGGTCGACCCGCTTCACCTCCCCGATTTCTGCTTCGACGCCGACGCCCGCGTCGCGGGGTCCGCCCTGCTCCGGTGGTCCGGCGTGGGCGCCGGCCCGGTCCGTTTCCCGCTCCGCCCGACCGAGCGGCAGCGCGCCCGCCTGGCGACCAAGCTCCGCCGATCGCCTCACCCCGTCGTCCGCCGCCTCGCCGCCGAGGAGAGCGCCCGGCTGGATCCGCTCGCCGCCGCGGGGCCCTCGGCCCGCGCGGCGCTGCGCGTCTGGCTGCTCTCCGATCGCGCGGGGCTGCTCGATGAACTGCGGACGCGGCTGGCTCAGGGGAACGAGCCCGTGCGTCTCCGGGCCGTGCAGGCCGCCCGGGAACTCCGCCTCGAAGAGCCGTTGCTCGCCGAGCTGCTGTCGCTCGTCGCGGCGCCCACCGGCTCCGACCGGGTGCGAGCCTCGGCCGTCGCGGCGCTCGGGGCGGTGTCGGCTCCGGAAGCGGGCGAGGCGGCCGTCGCGGCGCTCGATCACCACGACGGGCGCGTCCGGGCGAACGCGGTCGAGTCCGTCTCGGCGCAGGCCCGCCGCGCGCCCGAGGCCGGGCGGCTGCTCGTCGGGCTCACCGGCGATGCGCACCACCGCGTCCGGGCGAACGCCGTCCGCGGGCTGCTCCGCCTCGGGCCCGAGCAGACGCGCACCAAGGGCCTGCCTTCGCGGGACGGCCTGCTCGCGGCCGCGGCCTCGATGCTGGAGGACGACCGCCGCCCGCACCGCCTCGCCGGGCTCTGGCTCGTGGAGCGTGCGGTGATGGGGCTCGGGCTGCGCCCGATGAGCGACCCGGCGCTGCGCTTCGCCGCCCTGGTGGAAGACGTCGCCCGCGGCTCGGACGAGGCCCTCGCCGTCCGCGCCGAGGGCGTCGCCGAACGTCTGCGGCGTCGCCTGCTCCCGGCGGCGGCGGCGTCCGAGCGGCGGGCCGAGGCGTCGGAGGTGGTCCTCGTATGAACGCTCGAGAGCCCATCGTGCTGTACGGCGTGGAAGACGCTCCGCGGACGGCCTCCCCGGCCGCGGGCGTCGCGCTCCCGCTCGCCGGGTCCGGGATCGGTCTGGCGGTGCTCGCGGTCGTCGTCGCGGTCGTGGTCCGGCGGCGTCGGGTGGCGCTGACGCCGGAGGCGGGGGCGGCCCGCCGCCTCGCCCGGCTCCTGCGGCTCTCGCCCGCGGAGCGCCGGGTGCTCGACCGCCTGGCGTCGCTGCCCGGGACGCCCCCGGCCGCGGGGCTGCTCATCAGCACGCGGGCGATGGCCCGGGCCGTCGAACGCCTCGCCCGCTCGGGGGCCAGCGCCGCGGACGTCGCCGCGGCCGAGGCGCTCGCCCGCCGCCTGCCGGGTCGCTGACCGCTCCTTGGGCGTTCGGGCGGGGTACGCTGCGGCGTCATGACGCTCCTGGGGGTGAACGAGACGCACGTCCTCGCCGTCGCCGCCGGCCACGATCTCGCCGTCGATCTGCTGACGATCCTGGCCTGCGCGGGGCTCGTGGCGGTGGTGCTCTCCCGCTTCCGGCTCTCCGCGGTCCCCGCGTACCTGATCGCGGGCGTGCTGATCGGCCCGAGCGCGATGGGGCTGATCGAGGCCGAGCGCGTCGTCGAGATCTTCCGCGTCGCGATCGTGCTGCTCGCCTTCGTGCTGGGGCTGCACATGGACCTCGGGGCCGTGCGCCCCGGCACGGCCGCGCAGATCGCGGCCGGCGCCGTCTCGACGCTGATCGGCGCCGCTCTCCTCGCGGTCGCCGCCCGGCTGCTCGGGCTCGCGTGGCCGGCCGCGGCCGCGGCGGGAGCGGCGTTCTCGCTCTCCTCGCCCGCCCTGGCGCTGCGGGCGCTGCAGAGCCGGCGGGAGCTGCAGCGGGTGCACGGGCGGCTCGTCTTCGACGTGCTGCTCGCGCAGGCCGTCGTCCTGATCGCGTTCACGGGCTGGTTCGCCGCGCCGCCCGGCGGCGCCGCCGACGTGTTCGGGGGCGGCGCCGTGCGGTTCGGGGCGATGGTGATCCTTCTCGCGGCCGCGCGCTTCGTGCTGCCGAGCCTCGTGCGGCTCGCCACGCGCGGCGCCGGGGGCGAGGTCGCCTTCGTCGTCGCCGCCGCGGTCGCGCTCGCCGCGGTCGGCGCGGCCTCGGCGCTCGGGTTCCCGATCGCGGCCGGGGCCTTCGTCGCGGGCATCGCCCTCGCCCCGACCCCGTTCCGCTACCAGGTCGCGGGGCAGATGACGCCGGTGCGCGACCTGTTCGCGGCCGTGTTCTTCACGACCGTCGGGCTCGGCATCGACCTGCCCGCCCTCGCGGCGGTCTGGTGGGCGCCGTTCGCGGCGGCCGCCCTCGTGCTGCTGATCAAGGGCGTCGTGATCGCCGCGTGCGCGTGGGCGGGCGGGGCGCCCGCGCCGGCCGCGGCCCGCGCGGGCATCGTCCTCGGGCACGCCGGCGAGCTGAGCCTGCTCGTGCTCGTCGCGGCGGCGGCGCAGCGGGGCGATCTGTTCGATGCGCGGTCGCTGGCGGCCTTGGCGGGGGGGGCGGCGCTGTCGCTCGCCGTCGCGCCGTCGCTCGTCCAGTTCGCGCCGCACCTGACGCACCGCCTGCGGAACGTGCCCCCGGCGCCGTGGGCGCGGCGCCACGCCCGTCCGGCGGAGCCGGCGCCCGCTCCCGAGACGCCCCCGGGCGAAGGGCTGCCGCCGGCGCCGGCGCGACGCCCGGTGATCGTCGTGGGGTACGGCCCGGTCGGGCGCGCCGTGGCCGAGCAGGTCGAGCAGGGCCGCGCGCCCGTCACGATCGTCGAGCTGAACCCGCAGACCGTCCGGCGGCAGCTCGAACTCGGGCGGTCCATCGTCTTCGGCGACGCGCGGGAGCAGGAGGTGCTCGAGACCGCGGGCATCGAGCACGCCGGGGCGGTCGTGCTGACGATCCCGGACGAGCAGGCGACCCTCGCCGCGATCCGCCTCGTCCGCTCGCTGCGCCCGGACATCTTCATCAGCGCCCGGACGGACGTGCTCAGCCAGGCGATGCTCGCGCGCGAGGCCGGCGCCGACCACGTGACGGTGGAGGAGATGGCGACGGCCGACCTGATGGCGCGGCAGGTGATCGAGCAGCTCGACCAGCGCCGCCCGGCCCCGGAGGAGCCGCAGCCGGCGTAGCGCTACGGCCGCTCGCCGAGCTGGCGCAGCTCGTCCCGCAGGATCGCCGCCAGCTCGTAGTTCTCGCGCAGCACGGCCTGGCGCAGACGCTCGCGCAGCTCGGCCTTCTGGCTCACCGGGAGCTGCGGCGCCAGCGCCGCCCGCATCCCGTGGAGGATCGTGAACTCGGTCGATTCCTCCGCCTCCTCGGGGCGCCCGACGTCGGCGTAGATCTTCCGCAGGGCCTCGATCCCCTCGTCGATCGCCAGCAGCGCCGCCCGGGGCTCGTTGTCCTGCAGCGCCGCGCTCGCCAGCGCCCGGGCGCGCATCATCGTCAGGTACGGGCGGAACTGCTCGAGGAAGACCGCGTCCTCCGGCTTCATCGCGTGGTCGCGGCACAGGTCCAGCAGGCGCAGGTTCCGGGTCGTGTCCCGCACCACCGCCTCGTAGTCCTCGAGCACGAGCATCGCGATGTACCGGTGGTAGTACTGCACCGCCTCTTCCCGCAGCTCGCGGCAGGCCGTGGGGCCGAGCAGGCGCGGCGTCCCCTCCTCGTCTTCGTCCTCGTCGTCGACGCCCTCGGGGAACGGGGAGTCCTCGTCGCCCGCCTCGCCGAGCGCATCCTCCAGCCCCAGGTCGCCCTCCTCGGGCTCGCCGTCCGCGGCGGCGGGCGTCCCCTCGCCCTCTTCCTCGCCCTCCGCGTCGTCCATGAGCGTGCCGTCGTCGATGCGGGCCTCGTAGTACTCGAGCAGGCTGTCGAAGCCGTGGGGGCGCTGCCCGTCGGGGCGTCCCTCGGCCTCCATCTGGAGAATCCCCAGATCCAGGCGGAGCTGGATCTTCGGTTCGCCGTCGTCGCCGCGGATGAGGCGGGCGTTGATCTGCCCCGGCTCGTAAGGCCAGTCCTGGAGGATGGCAGTCAGGTCCGGACTCATGCGCTGTGTCTCCCGTCGTGGCACGGGGAAGTATTGGACCCGGGTCCGCGTTCCGTCCGTAGTTATCGGGCCTGCTGCCTCCCCCCCGTCGCCGCCCTTGGCACACCCCGCACGTCTTCCGCTACGCTGATGGCGCGAAAAATCTCCTGGATTGGCTTGCCTTCATCACGGCTCGACTTCGCGCCGATGCCTCTGGCATGTACGCTGCCGGGCGCAGCGGCGGGACGGCCCGGGCCAGCGCCCGGAACCCCCTTCCTTCCAAGCGTTTGAGCGCGGGACCGGAGAGAAGACCCATGCCGACTACAGCAAGCTCCCGCGCCTCCGACAGCGCACCCGGGGTCCAGTCCGACCTGCACGTCTACCTCCGGGAGATCAACCGTGTCCCGCTGCTGACGGCCGACGAGGAGAAGGAGCTGGGCTGGCGGATCATCCGCGATAACTGCCCGGCCGCGCGGGAGCGCATGATCCGCGCGAACCTGCGCCTGGTCGTCTCGATCGCCAAGAGCTACACGAACCGCGGGCTGCACCTCACGGACCTGATCGAGGAGGGGAACATCGGGCTGCTCCGCGCGGTCGAGGGGTTCGACCCCTCCCAGGGCGCCCGCTTCTCCACCTACGCCTCGTGGTGGATCAAGCAGGCGATCAAGCGGGCCCTGATCAACGCGGCCCAGCCGATCCACATCCCGGCGTACATGGTCGAGCTCATCGCCCGGTGGAAGGAGGCCTCGCGCAAGCTCGAGGCCCGCCTCGGGCACCCGCCGACGATGGAGCAGCTCGCCGAGGAGATGGAGCTTCCGCTCAAGAAGCTCCGCGTGATCCGCCGGGCCGTCCGCGCCTTCCGGGCGCCCTCGCAGGAGGGCTCCGGGGCCGAGGGCGACCTGATGTCGCTCGGGGAGCTGATTGCCGACGGGCGGGTGTGCCCGCCGGACGACGCGGTCCTCCACCACGAGGAGCTGACCACGCTGCGGCGTCTGCTGGAGACGATCGACGACCGGGAGGCGCGGATCCTCCGCCTGCGGTTCGGGCTCGACGGGCACGAGCCGATGACGCTCAAGCAGATCGCCGACGAGGTCTGCATCTCCCGCGAGCGGGTGCGGCAGATCGTCGACGAGGCCCTGCGCAAGCTGAACAGCCGGCTCACCGACGAGCGCCCGTCGCGGTTCTTCCGCCGCGACGACGAGGGGCTCCCGGAGCAGCCGGAGGGCGAGGAGCCCGCCCCCCCGTCCGGCGGCCCGGCCCCGGCCGCGCCCGAGCACGGCCCGGGGGAGGCCCGCCCCGACCGGGGGCAGGCGCCGGACGAGCCCAGCCGCCCGTCGCTGGAGAGCGTCGTCGGGTGAGGCGGCCCGGATTTCGGGCCCTCTCCGGGGAACCCCCGCGCACGGGCTTCCGCAGGCGCTGCTATCCTCCCGCGCCATGAGGAATCGGTTCATCGTGACGTGCGCCGCCGTGGCGGCGGTCTGTTCCGGGGTCGCCGGCGTCGCCCGCGCTCAGGACTACATCGGGGACCTGAACCGCTCCTACACGCAGGTGCCGGCCGCCCAGCGGAGCGACGAGGTGCTCCTGCCCGCGCTCATCGGGCTGGAGGAGCCCCCGGAATCGGTAGATAGCCTCCGGGAGGCCCAGCTCCTGATCGCCGGGATGGCCGGGTGGGACGACGCGGCGGCGTGGGCCTCGGCGGAGCCGCAGCAGGAGGCGGTCGCCGCCCTGCGGCGGGCTGTCCGGTCGAGCGGGGGCGAGACGGGCGTCCGCGGGGGGATGAGCTTCGTGCAGCCGTACGGCGTCTCGGGCGTGAGCCCGGACCTCGTCCGCGCGGGGCTGTACACGGAGCTGGGGGATCCGCCGCTGCTCGCGGCCGCGGACCACCAGTACCTCGACCATCTGGACACGCTCCAGATCCTGGTGAACGTGGAGGCGAGCCGGCTGCTGGCCGAGGGCGACGCGGTGGGGGCGGGCAACCTGCTCGTGGACCTGGCGTACCTCGGGCGCCAGCTCGGGGACCGGGCGTTGTCGCGCGAGGCGGACTACGGGCTGCGGATGGCGATCGGCGCGATCCGGCGTTTCCGCGACGTGCTGTACCTGGACGCGCAGGACGGGCTCAGCCTCGAGCCGCGGGACCTGCTGGATCTGATCGCGGCGCTCGACCCGCAGGTCGGGGCGCTCGACCTGCCGCGCCTGCGGTTCCCGCGCGGGGAGAAGTCGGCGGCGTTGCAGCTCGTCGAGACGGTGTACCAGCCGCGCGGCGGGATCGACGAGCGGGTCTTCGCGTCCACGATGTCGCGGCTCGGGAGCGTGAACCGCCCGCTGCGCCTGTTCAGCGAGGCGGCGAAGTGGGAGCGGCTCGGCGGGCTCCAGGCCGACTGGTTCGACGCCCGCGACGAGGCGGAGCGGATCTACGGCGACTGGGAGTCGCGCTGGAGCCTGAACGCGTTCGACCCGCTGATGGTGCGCCCGTTCGCGTACGACATGTCGGACCCGACGCGTTTCGCGGCCGTCCGGGCGTCGCTGCGGGACCTGTCGGAGATCTTCACGCTGCGCCGGGTGCTGCGTCTGGAGGCCGCGGGGGCGCAGGCGGCGCTCGGGGTGCTCGGGTACCGGTCGTACTTCGGCGTGTACCCGCCGCGGCTGAGTTCGGTGCGTCCGCAGTGGCTGAAGAACCTCGAGGAGGATCCGTTCAACCCGGCGCCGGAGATGCGCCGCAACGCGGGGCGTCCGAAGCTGCAGTTCTTCGTCCCGGTGCGCGACGCGTACCAGCGGGACCGGCGGGCGACGCCCTCGCGGCACCTGATCGAGTTCTTCCCGGAGCGGGGCGAGAACTTCGCCCGCGAGTTCGGCGACGAGGCGTTCGTGCTCTACTCCGTGGGCGGGAACGGTCGCCGCGAGTTCGCCGAGCAGGTCTCGGAGGACCCCGAAGCGGAGGTGGGGGACTACATCCTCTGGCCGCCGCTGCTGAGCATCGAGCGCGAGCACCTGATCCAGACGGATCAGATCGCGACGGGCAGCTGACCGCCCCCGGCGTCGGGCGTGAATAATCTCGGACGGCGGGCGGTTCACTCCGGCCGCCGTTTTTCTTCCCGGACGGAGGTTGCTTTGGTGGACACGAACGGTACTGCGCACGCCCCGCGAGAGGCCCCCGAGCAGGCGGGCCGCCCCTCCGCCGGCACCGCCGAGGACCCGCACAAGCTGGTGATCATCGGTTCGGGCCCGTCGGGCTGGACCGCGGCGATCTACGCCGCGCGGGCGCAGCTCGATCCGGTCGTGTACGTCGGCGTCGCGAAGAACGACCCCGGCCCGGTGCTGCCGGGCGGGCAGCTCATGCTGACGACGGACGTGGAGAACTACCCCGGTTTCCCGGAGGGCGTCGCCGGGCCCGAGCTGATGCTGAAGTTCGAGCAGCAGGCGCGGCGGTTCGGGGCGCGGGTGGTGGGGGAGGACATCGTCGAGGTGGACCTGAAGAGTTCGCCGAAGGTCCTCACGACGAACCGCGGCCACAGGGTGCACGCGCACGCGGTGATCATCTCGACGGGCGCGACGGCGAACTGGCTCGGGCTCGAGAGCGAGCAGCGGCTCGCCCGCTCCGGCGGCGGCGTCTCCGCCTGCGCGGTCTGCGACGGCGCGCTGCCGCTCTTCCGGGGGCAGCCGCTGGCGGTGGTGGGGGGCGGCGACACCGCGATGGAGGAGGCGACGTACCTCACCAAGTTCGCCTCGACCGTCTACGTCATCCACCGCCGCGACAGGCTCCGCGCCAGCCGCGTGATGCAGGACCGATTCCTGAGCAAGCCGAACGCGCGCGTGCTCTGGAACAAGGAGGTCCTCGAGGTGCTCTCCGACGGCGGGGCGCCCGGGAGCGAGAAGATCGCGGGCGTTCGCCTGAAGGACACCGTCACCGGCGAGGTGTCGGACCTGGCGGTCAAGGGGCTCTTCATCGCGATCGGGCACACGCCGGCGACGAAGTTCCTCCGCGGCTCCGGGCTCGAGTTCGACGCGAACGGCTACATCCACCTCCCCGGGCGGTCGAGCCAGACGAACCTGCCCGGCGTCTTCGCGGCCGGCGACGTCGCGGACCACACGTACCGCCAGGCGATCACGGCCGCGGGCATGGGCTGCCAGGCGGCGATCGACGCGGAGCGCTGGCTCGCCGAACGCCTGCCGGACGTCGAGCCGCACACGCTCGAGCAGCACTGGGAGCACCAGGGCTGAGCCGGCGGCCTCGGTCGCGGGGGGAATCCCGCCGCGCGCGGTGGGCGCGCGGCGGGGAAGATCGATCCTCGATCAGTTCGCGACCTGGGCCTGGTACTCGTTCAGCTTCTCCTGGAGCATCGCCTTGAGCTCCGGGTCCTGGGCGAGTTCGAGGGCCCGGCGCGAGGCCTCGATCGCCTCGGCGCGCTCGCCGAGCTGCCAGTGCGCGAAGGCGAGCGTGTCCAGGAGGTCGGCCTTGGCGTCGGGGTCCTCGGTCGCTTCGACGGCCTGCTTGGCGGCGGCCTTGGCGAAGAGCGGGTCGCGGTTCCCCTCGAGCGCCGGGTGCGTCAGGACCACCCAGGCGATCTGCCCGAGCAGCGCCGGCTGGTTCTTGAAGACGGTCTCGATCTTCTCGTGGGCCGTGGCGTAGGCCGCGTCCCAGCGTCCCTCCTGCATCGCCCCGAAGATCGCCTCGGCCCAGGCCTGGGCGAGGCGGTCCTGCTCGCTCAGGCGGACGAGTTCCTCGGTCGTCAGCTCACCCTCGACGAGCTGCCGGAGCGGCTCGTCCATCGCCATCGGGTGCCCGATCCAGGCGATCCGCCCCTCGCGATCGATGATGAACGCGGCCGGGATGCCGTTCTGCCCGGCGGCGCGCATCCACTCGGTCTCGCTGCGCTTGTCGGAAGTGTCGGCCACGACGGTGTAGCCCATGTCCTCGCGGGAGCTGACCCATCCGCGGATCCGGTCGATGCGCTGCTCGTAGCTCTCGTCGCCCTGCTGGTCCCACACGTTCACGCCGATGATGCGGACGTCGTCGCCGTGCTCTTCCTGGAGTTCCGTGAGGTGCGGGAAGCCGTCGATGCACGGGCGGCACCAGGTCGCCCAGAACTCCATCACGTAGACCTGCCCGGGCTCGAAGCGCTCCACGGGCTCGCCCTTGAGGACCGTGCCGATCGCCGGGGCGGGGGCGCGGTCGCCGGGCTCCAGTTCCGGGCGCGGCAGATCGTCGAGCGTCACCCGGTCGGTCGTGCGCTGCGGGGCGGGGACGAACTCCCGGGGTTCCTCGCCGCCGGCGGGCTTCGCCGGAGCCTGGGGACGGGCGATCGCGAGCGGGGCGGCCAGGACCAGCCCGGCGACGGCGGAAAGGATCATCGGTTGCATGGGGTCTCCTGATGCGTGCGCGCCCCCCTGCGCACCCGCGGCGGTGTGGCCCTGAGAACAGGCGGGGGCGGAAAGTTGTTCCGATTTCGCCGGCCCGGCGTTCGGGGCGCCCGGGTGGGGCGGGATGGGGCAGGTTGGGGCGGGGTGGGGATGGGGGGTCAGTGGGCGTCGAGGATGTCCGCCTCGCCGTAGAGGCGGAAGTTCTTGCGGCGCAGGATCTGGCCCCCGAGGGTGGGATCGTCGATGGCGATCGCGATGGTGGGGGTGCCGTTCGGGCGCAGCATGAGGGGGTAGGCGAAGGCGATGTTGAGTTCGGCCCCGAGGAGGCTCAGGCAGAGGCTCGAGAGCGAGCGTCCGGCGCCGAGTTCGACCACCAGGACGTCCGTCTCGCTGAAGGGCAGGCGTTCCTCGCGCAGCATGGCCCGCGTCACGGCGGCGTTGGTCGTGATGAGCCGGACGACGGCGTGGTCGCTCGCCTCGTGGACGCTCAGGGCGCAGATCTGCGTCGGGGCCTCGTCGAAGAGTTCCACCAGATCGAGCAGCTTCCCGACCTTGTTGGTGAGGAAGACGCTGAACTGCGTCACGCGCGGCGGCGAGTAACCCTGCGTGGTTTCGAGCGGCGTCGCTGCCTCACTCATCCGATTCCCTTGGTCCGGTGGCCGACCCGAACGCCTCGGGCGGCGACGCCGCGCCCCGCAGGCAAGCAAGACGACACTCTACACCCGCCCCTGAGGGGGTGGCAAGCATTCTTGCCCTGGCGTATCCCCTCCCGGGGCGGGGAGAGGGGGGCGGGGTGAGCCCGAGTCACTGAAGAAACGCCGGCTCCGCCGGCGGGCGGGGATGGCGTCGGGCGCGCCTCGCGGCGGGCGGATCAGACGCTGAAGCTCGATCCGCAGCCGCACGAGGCCGTGGCGTTCGGGTTGTTGAAGACGAACCCGCGCCCCATGATCTCGTCCTTGAAGTCGATGGTGACGCCGTCGAGGTAGAGCAGGCTCTTGGGGTCGACGATGATCTTGATGCCGTGGCGCTCGAAGACCTCGTCGGTTTCCTTCTGGGTCTCGGTCAGGTCGAGGATGTAGCTGAAGCCGGAGCACCCGCCGCCCTTCACGCCGACGCGGAGGCGGACCTTCTCGGCGTCGAGCTCCTGCTGCTCGATGATCGTCCGGATCTCGCGGGCGGCGGTCTCGCTGAGGATGATGCCGGCCTGCTCGGTCGTGGTGCTGCTCATGCTGTCTCCGGGCGGGGGAGGGACGTCCCGCCATGCACAACAATACGCACCCGGGCGCGGGGCGTTCGTCCCCGCAACGAACCCTGAAAACAGGGGATTATCGGGGCGTTCAGGCGTTCTCGGGCGGACGCTCGTAGACCATGGAGACGCGGTTGCCCCGGGGGGAATGGGTGACCGAGGTCATGTAGGCCCGCATCAGCATCAGCCCGCGGCCGCTTGGGTTGGCGAGGTTCTCGTCGAGCGTGGGATCGGGGACGTGGTCGGGGTTGAAGCCGGGGCCGAAGTCCTCGATCTCGATCCGGACCACGGCGGGCTCGACGCTCCACCCGACGCGGATGGGCGTGTCGGGGCAGTCGCAGTGCCCGTGCTTGAAGGCGTTGGTGACGGCCTCTTCGAGGGCGAGCTTGATGGCGAACCGCGACGCCTTGGGGTAGCCGAGGCGGTCCACGGCCTCGAGGATCTCGTCCTCGAGCGCCTGGATCTGCCGGCGGTCGCACGGAAGCTCGACAACGCGCATGGTGGGTCCGCGTCCGGTCGGGGCGGGGGGGGATCAGAAGCTCCGCATGGCGTCGTCGGTCGTGTCGTGGATCTCGAACAGCCGCTCGAGGCGGGTGATCTGGAAGACCTCGCGGATCTGGGGATCGATGTTCGCGAGGCGGAGGGCGCCGTTGCGGGTGCGGATCTTGTTGTTGATCGTGATCAGGGCGCCGAGCGCGGCCGAGGAGAGGTGGTCGACGTTCGCGAAGCTGATCAGCAGGCGGGGCTCGTCGGACGCCTCGATGATCTCCGCGATCTCCTCGCCGATGTGCTGGATGTTGGCCTCGTCGAGGATGTTGCGATCCACGAATTCGACCTGCGTCACCCCGCCGTCGCGAGTCACCCGGAGGCGGGACTGTTCCTGCGGCATCTGGCTACTCCCTGGCCCCTGTCGTCCGGCGAGGGGACCGGACGCGGCGTCGGCGATGGTAGCCCGCTGCGCGGCGGGTTTCGCCGGGATCCGGGCCTCGAAAGACAAAGGGCGGCGTCCGCCGGAGCGGGCGCCGCCCTGGATGTTCGGTCGGCCGGGGCGGGGCCGCGGCCGTGGGGCTCAGCGGATCCCGAGGCTGTCCTGGAGGCCGGGGAACGCCCGCTCCTCCTGCTCGTTCTGGATGAGCACGGTCGGCTTGATCAGCACCATCAGCGTCCGTTCCTCCTGCACGTTGGCCCGGTTGTTGAAGAACCGGTTGAGGATCGGGATCTCGCTGAGGACGGGGACGCCCGACTCGACCTCGACCTCGCTGACGAAGCGCTGCCCGCCGAGGAGGAGCGTGCCCTCGTCCGGCACGGTGACCTGGGTCTGGATGCGGGTCTGGGTGGCCTGCGGGAGCTGGACGATGCCGAAGGCCGTCGCGGGATCGCCGCCGCCCTCGCCGCCGCCCGCGGCGCCGCCGCCGAACTCGACGACGGGCTGGAAGGAGACGGTCTGCTGGGCGATGTCGAGCTGCATCGTGACGTAGCGGCGGTCCGCGGAGACCCAGCCGAAGATCGTCAGGTACACGCCCTCGTAGGCCGTCTCGATCTCGGGGTCGAACGCGACCGAGGAGTCGCCCACCACCGGCTCGAGGTCGCCGATGTAGTTGAGCTGCGTGATGATCTGGATCTGGCCCTGCTGCCCGTTGGTGAACGTGATGCGGGGGGCGGTCAGGGTGACGGAGCGTTGGTCGGCCTCGGTGGCGCGGACGAGGAAGTCGACCTGGATGTCGTCGAGGAAGCGCCCGGCGACCGAGAGGGCCGGGGAGACGACGGCGTTCGGGCCGACGAGCTGGCTGGCGAAGGGGCTCTCGCCGATCAGGAAGTCGGTGATGCCGAGCGAGTCCTGCCCCGCCCGGATCGGCGACCACTGCTGCCCGAGCAGCGCCAGGCTCATGGGGTTCTGGCGGTAGGGCCCTTCGGGGTTGATGCCCGGGACGTAGGCCGGCCGGCCGATGATCTCGTCCACGAGCTCGCCGTCGGGATTGAAGAAGTCGCTCGGGATGATGGACGGATCGTTCAGCGTCGCGAACTGCACCTGCTCGCTGTTGGCGTTGAAGATGACGTCGAGATCGAAGCCGATCTGCTGGAAGAAGTTGCTGTCGACCGCCAGGATGCGGGCCTCGACGCCGATCTGCAGGGCGCGGATCTCGCGGAGCCGGCCCAGGAAGTCGATCAGGGCGCGGTGCACGCGCGGCGTCGCCGTGACGATGAGGCTCCCGCGGAAGCGCTCGATCTCGCCGTACTCGCCGCCGTTGTCCACCCAGGTGTTGCGGTAGACGTTGTTCTGGATGATGTCGATGAGCTCGTCGAGCAGCTCTTCCGTCGTGACGGCGCCCTGAGCGCCGAGCCCCTGGCCGGCGCCGCCGCCCCCGCCGCCGCCGCTGCCGAACGGGTTCGCGGCGCCGCCGCCCCCGCCGCCGCCCCCGCCGCCCTCGCCGCCCAGGTCGAACTCCGGCGGCTCGTCGAAGTTGGGCTCGGGGATCAGCAGGTCGCGGACGTCGTAGATCTCCAGGCGCGTGCGCCGCAGGATCTCGTCGGCCGAGCTGATCGTCAGGATGCCCTCGTACACGGCCCAGTCGGCGACCTGCTCGCCCAGCCCGAGCTTCTGGAGGACGCGGTCGAGCGCCGTCCGGACGGAGGCCTCGGTGAGCTGCAGCGTCACCGGCTCGTCGCGCGTGATCCCCGCCTCGACCTCCAGGGCCTCCCAGTCGACGTCCATGTTCAGGCCGGTCACGTCGCGGAAGAACATCAGGACGTCGGAGAGGGGGTTCTGGTTGAAGTCGACCGGGATGCGGGTCCTCTCGAGGGTCTCGAGCACCTGGAGGTTCGCCGCGGACTCCTGGAACTCGATCGGCTGCCCGCGCAGGCGGCTCTTGGCCGGCCAGTCGTCGGGGTACTCGATGATGTTCTCTGGCGCGATCGTCGCGCGGAAGTTCTCGAGCGTCGCCCGCGTGTAGCTCAGGTCGCGGCGGCTGTTGATGCTCTCGAACTGACGGTAGAGGATCGTGTCGCCGATGATGTCGCGCAGCAGCAGGCCGGCCGGGTTGTTCGGGTCGAGGAACAGGATCTGTTCGACGACCTGCATCGCCTCCTCGTACCGCAGGTCGCGCTGGAGCTGCCGCACGCGTTCGAGCGCCTCGGAGATCTGGCGCTGGCGCGCCTCCTCGGCCGTCCGCTGCGCTTCCTGCTGGGCCCGCTGCAGGGCCTGGTTGCGAACTTCCTGATCGCGGACCCGCTGCGCCTCGAACGCGGCGTCGAGCCGGACCTGCAGATCGTCGAGCCGCCGGTTGAACGACTCGATCGTCGGCTGGTCGAGCACTCCGCGGGCCCGGTTGACCGTGAGCTGGGCCTGCGCGAGCAGGCGCTGCGCGCCCTGGAGGTCGCCGCTGCCGATGGCGGTCTCCGCGGCGCCCGCCTGGTTCTCGAACTCCACGCGAGCCTGCTGGGCGAGGATCGTCTGCTGCTGCGAGACCGTGTCCAGCGGCGAGCCGGCGGCCGAGCCCGCCCGCCCCCGCAGCGCGAGCTGCGCCTCGCCGCGGCGCGTCTCGGCCTCGGCGAGCTGTGCCGGCGTCAGCGCCGAACGCAGCTCCGGGTTCGTCAGCAGCTCCGCGTACGCCCGCTCGGCGTCCGCGAGGCGGTTCGCCGCGAACGCCTCGTTCGCCTGGTTCAGCTTCGCCGCGGCCTCGGCCCGGCGCGCCTGCGTCAGCAGGTCCTCGCCCTGGGGCTGCGCCTGCGGGGCGGGCTGCGCGGCCGGCGGGCGGACGCCCTCCGGCTCGCCCGCGTCCTCGGGCTGCGCGGCGGCGACCTGCGTCGCGCCGCCGTTGGCCTGCCCGCCGCCCATCCACGGCTGCGGCTCGATCACGCCCGGCTCGAGCATGCCCAGGGCCACGCTGTTCGTGTCGAAGACCGTGCCGCCCGCGAGTTCGAGCTCGACGAGCCGCCCGGCCGTCGCGTCCGCGGCGGCCCGCGTTTCCGGGGAGAGCGTGACGCCGCTGCGGCTCACACGCTCGAGGAGCGCCTTCGCCTCGGCGTAGCGGCGGGCCTCGAACGCCTCCACCGCGCGGCGCACCGCGTTCTCGGCGACGGGGGCGAAGACGCGTCGGGCCCCGGCGGCCTCGGCGACCAGCGCCTGGGCCCGCTCCAGCTCGGGCGCGGAGGCACGGCCGGAATCGATGACCGCCCGGGCCTGGTGCTCGGCGGCGACCAGGTCGTCCCGCATGAGCGCCAGCTCGGCCTTCTGGAGGCTGATCTCCGTCGGGGTCGCGTCGCGCATGCGCCGGTCGGCGTTGCGGACGAGGTCCAGACGGCGCTGCGCCTGGGCGTCGGTCAGCGAGAATGCGGCGTCGCGCCCCACCTTGAGCAGCAGCTCACGGGCCTGGATGAACTTGCCCTCGAGCAGCAGGTCGCTCGCCCGCTGCAGTGCCGCCTCGGCGCCCGAGGCCGGGGCGATCGAGGCCGGCGCGCCCCCGGCCGCGCCCGCCGGCGTCCCCAGCCCCTGCCCGCTCGCGAACGCCGCCGCGGCGGCGAGGAGCGTGGGCACCGAAAGCATTGCGCTGATCCGCATTCGCGTGTCTCCAACATGGGCCGGGCTTCCGGCCGACGTCATTTCGCCCGGGGGCGGCGCCGCCGGTCCGTTCGGATGAAACTCCCCGAGCGGACGGCGGAACAAGGTAGCGGCTGTCCCGGCGCCGTGCCGGAAGGGCGTTGGTGCGCCCGCAAGGTGTTCTCGAAGCCGGTTGGGTCGTCCCGGCCGCCGCGTCGTGCGGAAGGCCCGGCTCTCTCCCTGCCCGCCCCGACGCCGCGCGCCGGAGGGGGCCGGGATCAGATCCGGAGGAGGGGGGCCTCCGGTTCATTCCGCGGAAGATATCTCTCTCCGGCTCCCGACGCAAACGGGGTGTCGCGTTCATCCGTCGGGATCGCCCCGCCCCGGGGCTCGGGTGGCGCGGGATCGGCGCGGCCGCCGGCTCAGTTCCGCCGCGCCGCGTTCGGGGCCGGCGTGAGCCACCGCGCCGCGAGCACGCCCGCGTCCGACCGGGGCGTCTCCTTCGGACGCTTGCGCGACGAGCCCATCTCCGAGAGCCCTTGACGGACCTGCTTGTCCGTAAGGCGCTCGGCCGTCACGACGAAGAGGTCGACCCATTCCTGGTCCGGGCCGAGCAGCAATTCCTCCACGCCCTGCTCGGCGAGTTCCTCCGCTTCGCGCAGGCACCCGGCCCGGAGCAGAAGCTCCGAATACCGGGGCGTTTCCTGCCCTTCCAGCAGGCAGCGGACGACGCAGCGCCAGGCCGTGACGCCCAGGGGATTTCCCTCTTCGTCCAGGTTCGATTCCGTGTCGACGTTGAGGGTGAGTTTCCAGACGTCGCGCAGGTGTTCGACGATCTCGTCCGGGCCGAGCACGTCCGGGTCGTCCTCGGGCATCAGCAGGACGCCCCGGTGCTCGTGCGCCGCCCCGTCCGGGCCGACCGGCTCGTCGACCTGCTGGAGGTCGAAGGCGTCGAGCAACTTTTCCACACGCTCTCGGAAGACGGGCTCGCACCGGACGGTGACGATCTTGTGCTCGTCCACGAAGACGTACATGAACGGCTCGTCGCTCATGGCGCCGAAGCCGACCATGCCGTCCTCCAGAAAATACCCCCTGAATCGGCGGATGGCGTCGATGAAGCGGTCGAGCCCGACGAGTTCATACGAGATGTACGGATCGATCTCGCGGAACGCGTCGTGCCCGAGCACGTCCAGGATCGGGTAGACCCGCCCGGGGAGCATCGCCAGCAGGTGGCGGAGCAGGGCGTTCAGGCGGTTGTGGGGCACCACGATGTCGAAGACGTAGCGGTCCGGCCACTGCTCCCACTCGTCGGCGGAATCCGGAGGGCCGTCGTCGGCCGGCTCGAACTCGACCGTGTACCCCACCTTGGGCTCCATCGGCTCGACGGGATAGACCCCGAGCGGGAAGACCATCTGGTCGATCACCACCCGCTCGATTGACTCGTCCACGGTGCATCGGACCATGTGGCATATCTATAGGTGGGGGTCGGCGCGGCGGATGGGCTCTCCCTCCGCGGGTCCCGCCGCCCCCGTAGGCTTCGGGAATATGCCCGAAGAGCCGTCCTCCGCCGCCCGCCCCGTCCCTCCCTCGTCCTGGCCCGAGGCCGACGACCTCCCGCGCATCCCGGCTCTGATCGCCGTGGCGGTGGGGAACACGCGCACCCGCATCGGGGTCTTCAAGGAGGGCGAGCTGCGGGAGGCCGAGTCCGTGATGAACGACGCCGATCCGGGGCGGGCGGCCCGGGCGTTCATCGAGCGGACGGGCGCGGAGGGTTCCGCGGCCGTCCTGAGCGCGGTCCACCCGGGCTTCGCCGACGCTGTCGCCGACGGGATCGACCCGGTGACCACGGACGTGCACCGCCTCGGGCGGGACCTGCCGATCCGGATCGCCCACGGGCTGGACGACGCCGGCACCGTGGGGCACGACCGCCTGGTGAACGCGATCGGGGCGTACGGGCGGGCCCGGCAGGCGTGCGTCGTCGTCGACCTCGGCACGGCGATGACAGTGGACTTCGTCGACGGGCGGGGCACGTTCCAGGGCGGGGCCATCATGCCGGGGCTGCGCATGATGCTCCGGGCGCTGCACGAGCAGACGGCCCAACTCCCGCTGCTGACCTACGAGCGCCCCGATCCGGCGCGCGGTCCGATCGGCAAGGACACGCCGCACGCGATGCGCCTCGGCGTCACGGCGATGGTGCGGGGGGCGGTGCGCGAGCTGGTCGAGCAGTACGCGGAGTTCTACGAGGCGTACCCGCAGGTCGTCGCGACGGGCGGGGACGCCGGGGTGCTGGAGGCGCAGGGGGAGAGCGGGCTCGGCGCCGGGGTGATCGAGCACTTCGTGCCGGACCTGCAGCTCATCGGGATCTACACGGCCTGCCAGCTCGCCCTCCACGAGGGGGACGAGGATGAACTCTGATCCGACCGCCGACGGGCTCGTCTGGAGCGCGGCGACGCCGGCGGGGCGGAGCGGGGCGATCGCGGGCGTGGACATCGTCTGGAGGGGGGCCGATCGCCCGGGCGCGTTCGAGGCGGCGTTGGCCGGACTGGGGCTGCCGTGCCCGGCGGTGGGGGGGGCGGGCCTGACATCCCTGTTCGGGGTGGACGAGGGGGTGGTGATCCGCTGGGCGGAGGGGCTCGTCACGCTGACGCCGCACGCGGGGCGGGCGGTGCTGCGGGCGCTGGCGGAGCGGCTCGAATCGCGAGGCGTGCCGCGGGCCGAGACCCTGGAACCGGCGGAGCGGTACCCGGAGGCGGCGGATCCGATCGGCGCGATGGCCCTGGCGGCGGCCGCGGAGGCTCCGAGCCCGTTGGCGATCGATCTGCTGCTCGACCAGCCGCGGCGGTGGGCTGGCGTGGGGGATCCGCAGGCCGTGCCCGAGGAGCGGCTGGCGGACGGGCGGGTGTTGGGGCGGCTGCTGCGTCCGCCGGTGGTCGCGGCGGTGGGGGCGGCGAACATCGGGAAGAGCACGCTGCTGAACGCGTTGGCGGGTCGGTCGGTCGCGGTGGTGGCCGACGAGCCGGGGACCACGCGCGATCGCGTCGGGGTGGCTCTGGAACTGGACGGTCTGGCGGTCCGGTACCTCGACACGCCGGGGCTGCGGGCGAGGGGGGTGGGGAAAGGGGTGGGGGCGATCGAGCGGGCGGCCGTCGCGAGCGCCCTGGAGGCGGTGGCG
>CAYMFP010000025.1:0-20448 GCA_964389385.1 uncultured Phycisphaeraceae bacterium
CCCCCCCCCCCCCCCCCCCCCCCCCCCCCCCCCCCCCCCCCCCCCCCCCCAGGCCGGGACGCTGGCCATGAACTCGTGGATCGCCGAGACGATGCGCTCGGCGGTGCGCACGTTCACGAAGCCGGCCGTTGCGTCGATCTCGGGGCGGGCGCCGGTCCGCACGGCCTCGAGGAACGAGCGGATCTCCATCACGATCGGCTCGGCGTCGTCGATGGAGAGTTCCTCGACGTTGACGAGGTCCGCCCACTTCAGGTCGGTGAGGTCGAGCCCCTGGCGGAGCTGCTCGCGGACCTCCTGCATCTGCAGCTCGTTGGCCGTGCGCCGGATGATGATGCCCTTCTTGGCGCCGTAGTCGATCTTGATGTAGCCGTTGTCCCCCGTGATCCGGGTGACGCGTTCGGTCTTGAGGGCGAGGCGCGAGGCGGTGATGTTCGCGACGCAGGCGCCGCGGTCGGTGTGCCAGGTGAGGCGGGCGTTGCAGATGTCCTCGTGCTCGGTGACGACGGCGACGCCGGAGGCCTGGATCTCGTCCGGCTCGCGCCCGCCCATGAGCATGAGCACGACGTCGAGGTCGTGGATCATCATGTCCATGACCACGCCGATGTCGACGGAGCGGAAGGTCATCGGGCTGACGCGGTGCACCTCGATGAAGCGGGGGATGACGCGCTCGCCCTCGCGGGTCGCCCGCTGCATCGCCCGCATCACGGGGTTGAAGCGTTCGATGTGCCCGACCATGAGGCAGGCGCCCGAGCGCTCCGCGGCGTCGGCGAGGGCCCGCGCCTGCTCGGCGTCCCCGGCGAGGGGCTTCTCGATCAGGCACGCGACGCCCGCGTCGAGGAACGGCTTCGCCGACGCGTAGTGGTGCGTCGTCGGGACCGCGATCGAGACGGCGTCGACGCCGGCCTCGAGCAGGTCGCGCTCGGAGGCGAAGAACCGGCAGTTGTGCTGCTCGGCGATCATCTCCGCCCGCTCGCGGTTCGCGTCGACGATGCCGACGAGTTCGACGTCGGGCATCTGCGCGTACACGCGGGCGTGGTGGCGTCCCATCCGCCCGACGCCCACGGCGCCGCAGCGCAGACGCTTCGCGCCGCCCTGCGCCGGGGCCGTGGCCGAGCCGTTCAGAACGCTGCCGTTGCCGTCTGCCATCGTCTTCCCGCCGGGGAGGCCCGCGCGGGGGCGTGCCCCCGCCCGCGGGCGCGGATCAGCCCGCCGCCTCGGCCATCGCCGCCGCGAGGTCGTCCCGGTTCGTCAGCCCGACGAACTTCTTGTGCACCTGCCCGTTCTTGAACAGGATCACCGTCGGGATCGCGCTGATCCCGTATTTCACCGAGACGTCGCGGTTGGAGTCCGTGTCGACCTTGCCGACCTTCACCCGCCCCTCGAACTCCTGGGCCACCTGGTCGATCGTCGGCGCGAGCATGCGGCAGGGCATGCACCACTCCGCCCAGAAGTCCACGAGCACCGGCTCGCTCGCGCCGAGCACCTCGGCCTCGAAGTTCTGGTCGGTGAATTCGTGCACGAGTGCGCTGGCCATGAACTGTCTCCTTGCCGGCCCCCCGCGCCGCCCGTCGGGCGTGCGGGGGGGATCCTAGCGTCGAACCCGCGGAAGGGAACCCGCCGGACCCGCCGGCTCTTCCCGGGGCGGTTGCGGGCCCGCCTCCGGGCCCTGCACGGCCGCCGCGGCCCGCAGCGCCTCGGCGTGCTCCCGGACGTCGTGCACGCGGAAGATCCGGACGCCCCGCCGCCACATCTCGAGCGCGACCGCCACCGACCCCGCCACGCGCCGCCGCGGCTCCGAATCCCGCCCCAGCCCGCTCGCCACGCCCACGAAGCTCTTCCGGCTCGCCGCCCCGAGCAGCGGACGCCCGATCGCCCCCTGGATCCGCCCGCACGCGCGCACGAGCTCCAGGTTCTGCTCCACCGTCTTCCCGAACCCCAGCCCGGGGTCGAGCAGCACCGCCTCCGGGGGAATCCCCGCCGAGACCGCCGCCTCCAGCATCCGCGACAGCGCGCCCCGCACCGCCGAGACCACGCCCCCCGCGTACTCCGGCGCCGCCGGGTAGCTGTGCGAGTACCGGTCGCGGTCCGGCGTCGTCAGCCGGTGCATCAGCACGACGCCCCGCCCGCGCTCGGCGCAGACCCGCAGCAGGTCCGGGTCCTCGCTCCCGCCGGAGACGTCGTTCACCGCGTCCGCCCCCGCCTCGAACGCGGCCTCCGCCACCGCCGCGAGCGTCGTGTCCACGGAGATCGGCGCCGCGATCCCCGCCCCGCGGATCGCGCGCACCGCCGGCGCGATCCGCCGGATCTGCTCCTCCGCCGGCACCCGCGCCGCTCCCGGACGCGTCGACTCGCCCCCCACGTCCAGCGCGTCGGCGCCGGCCTCGATCAGCGCCGCCGCGCGCGACGCGGCCGCCGCCGGATCGAGCGCGAGCCCGCCGTCGGAGAACGAGTCCGGCGTCGCGTTGAGGATGCCCACCAGCCGCGGGCGGCCGAGCCCGAGCCGCCGCTCCGGCGACATCGCCCAGAAGCACGCCGCGCCGGCGGGCGCCGGCGCGGCGTCGTTGCCTGCGTTCATCGCGTTCCTCGGCCGCGGGTCAGAAGCGGGGGCGGCGCGGCTCGTTGGGGTTCGCCGGCGCTCCGCCCGGGAGCCCGCCCATGCCGCCGAAGAGCGGAGCGAGATCCGTGAACGTCTGGTTCGCGCTCTTGATCGCCTGGTCCGGCAGGTAGACCCGCAGCAGCACCCCGCCGTCCTCCGGCGCCGCCGCGAGGGCGATCGGCGCGGACACCGGCGCCTGCTGGAACGGCTGCCCCGTGAACATCTGCGCCATCGGGCCGACCACGTTCAGGATCTGGTCCAGCCCGACGTACACCTCCAGCCCCCGGTTCGCCGGCAGCGCGTCGGAGACCGCGCGCACGCCCGGGTTCGCCAGCAGCCCGTTCTCCCCCTCGGCCGCCTTGATCGCGTTCGTCAGCTGCGGCGTGTTCGGGCTCGCGGTCACCACCACGTAGTCCTTCCCCGCGGCGACGAAGCCGCTCGGCCCGCCGGCCGGCCCGTAGAGCAGCTGCGGCATCATCCCCGCCGGCATGCCCATCTGGGCCATCGCCTGGTTCTGCGCGGCCGCCGGGTCCGGCATCATCTGCAGCGTGTACGTGTCGACCTTCTTGCCCGCGATCTCCTGCGCGCCCTCGGTGTAGCTCGTCGTGTACTTGAGCCCGCCGGCCGAGCGCCCGTCCATCGAGGCGATCGCCTCGCGCGTCGTCTCGGAGACGCCCTCCGGATCGTCCGTCGCCAGGATCTGCACGGTGTTGCCGAGCAGCCCGGTCATCATCGCCCCGGGCGCCGCGCCCACCACCTGCCCGACGCCGTCCAGGTCCTCGACCAGCTCGTCCAGGTCGATGCCCGGCATGAACGCCTCGAACGGATTCCCCGCCCCCCCGCCCCCGTTCGCGCCCTGGAAGTGGCTCAGGAGTTTCTGCGCCGCCCGCCCGAAGCCCTCGTCGGAGAGGTCGGCCGCGTACGCGAACATGAACGGGCCCGACGGCAGGCGGTCGATCAGCTCGCGGCTCTTGCCCGTGCCGCTGAAGAGGTTCGCGAACTCCGTGCCGTCGCGGAAGTCGCTCGCGAAGTCGATCACCATCGCTTCTTCGGCGAAGCGGATCCCCATCAGGGCCGCCTCCCCCTGCTCGAGGAAGTCGCGCAGCACGCGCTGCACCAGGCGCATCCCCGCCAGCGCCTGCTGCGCCTGCTCCCCGCCGCCCATCATCGGCGCCATCGCCTCGAACTGCTCCTCCATCTCGCCGAAGTTCTCGAGCTGCTCGCCGAGCGTCGCGCGCAGCGACTCGACGTCCGCGAAGACGAACGCGTCCGCCCCGTCCGCCACGCGCCGCCCGAGCGCCCCCAGACGCTCGGCGTTCCGCGCGGCGTGCCCGCCGCGCAGCTCCGCCAGCCCCTCGGGCGCCGGGGCCAGCACGGCGAAGCCGCCGCCCAGATCCCGCGCGAAGAGCGTCTCCCCCTCGATCTCGAAGCTCACCACCCCCTGCCGCCCGTCCACGCCCTCGGCGCTCACCCCTTCCGTGAACGCCCTGAAGTCGCTCACCGGCAGGATGAGGATCCCGGGCAGCGCGGGCGCCGCCTCATCTCCGTCCTCGCCCAGCCCAGGCCCGGCGATGTGCTCCCCGTCGAACACGGCCGCCGCCGAGCCCCGCAGGTTCAGCCCCGGAAGCTCCGAGAGCGCCCGCAGCGGCTCGAGCACCTCCGCCAGCCCCATCCCCCCGCCGAACCCGCCGCCCACCTCGCCCATCTGCTCGAGGTCCATCACCTCGGCGTTGTACCGCTCGACCTTGCCGAGCAGGTCCTGCACGTTCGACACGCCCAGCACCACCCCCGCCTCCGGCGGCACGTAGTCGAACGCGGGCGGCAGATCGGCCCGCACCGGGGCGGAGATCAGAACGACGGCTGCGGCCGGCACGGCCGCGACGCAAAGGGAAGTCGACAGGTGGAGCATGCTTCGGACCCTCGTGGCTGGCGCTGGTTCCAGCGGTATCTCGCGTCCTCGCCCACCCGGGTGGGGGGCGTCAGCAGGATAGCGCACCGCTCCGGACGGGCTCGCCCGATGCGACGGCAGCGGCTTCGCACGTTCAACGGGCGACGGAGGCGGAGGATGCACGTTCCTCGCCTCCCGCGCCCCCGGAAACACCGCGGCCCGGACCGGGAGCCCGCGCGTCCGAACTCCGGACGCCGGGGCTCCGCGGCCCGGGCCGCCGCGAGAAGAGTTTCGCCCCCCTCGGACGCGTCAGCACCCCGCGCGGAACGCCCCGAGGAACCCGAGCAGGTCGTTCACGTTGACGCCGCCGTCGCCGTCGAAGTCGGCGTTCGCATCCTGCACCCGGAACAGCCCGAGGTACGCGAGCAGGTCGTTCACGTCGGCCTCGCCGCTGCCGTCCAGGTCCGCGGCGCACCCGCCCTCGGTCAGCTCGACGTTGTCCATCATGACCCGCAGCGTCGTCGGCACCCCGCCGAGCCAGGCGGAGAGCCGCACGGCGTCGAACGCCGCCGCCTCGATCGACATGTGCAGCGTGTCCGGGTAGTCCCGCTCGTCGGGGTCGCCCGGCACGACGTACGTGCTCGTCGCCACCACCGCCCCCGCCAGCAGCGCCTCGGTGCGCAGCTCGATGCCCGTCCACGGGCCGGAGGTGTAGAAGCCGATGTCCCACTCCGCCCGCTTCAGGGTCGCCCCGCTGCCGAACGTCGCGGTCGACAGCGGCCCGATGGAGAGGTTCGGGCCCGGGATGTACGTGTTCCCGAACGTCAGCCCGTTGAGCGGGCTGAAGACGTCGGGGAAGTCGTTGCAGAGGTAGTCCATCCGCTCCACGATCGTGTGCGTCCCCACGTCCTCCGGGTCGAACGGCAGCCCGTCCGGGTTCACCCCGCTCACGGTGTTGATGTCGCGGAAGGTGATCCCGTCGAACGTAGCGGTCTCCCCGTGCCCGCCCTCGGCGTACTGGTCGAAACCCACCGGGGCGGCGAGGGCCGGGACGGATGCGCAGAAAGCCACGGCGGCGAGAACGCGGGTGCGGTCGTTCATGAGATGCGACTCCTGGTGAACGGAAGGGCCCGCCGAGCGGCGGGGCGGCGTCAAGGTAGCGGGTCGGGGCCGCGGCAGCAATATTTTTGTTCTCCCTGAGAAACGACCGCGATCTCCCCCCGGGAACCCGCCCCGCCCTCCCGGCGTGGAGTGCCGCCCGGCAACGGTCGATGACCGCCGTCGGATGCCGCGATCGGTTCAGACAGTGCGCACGCCCATCGGGCTCGCCCTCCTCGCGGGGCTCTCCCTGCTCGCGGGCGGGGCGGGGCTCGCGTGGCACCACCACGGCATGACCCGCCCCGGCCCCGTCGGCCCATCGCCGGCGCACTGGCCCGAAGCCTCCGAACTTCCGAGGCCGGTCGCCCGCCCGCGGCTGCTGCTCTTCGCCCACCCGCGCTGCCCCTGCACCGCAGCCAGCCTCGAACAGACCCGAGGGATCGCCCCCTCGTTCGAAGGGGTGCTCGTCCTCGGCGGGCCGGCGCTGCGTGAGTCGGACGCCGAGTCTCCGCTCGCGCGCCGTGCTCGCGGACTCGGGCTCGAACTGCGCCTCGATCCCACCGGCGCGGAGGCGCTGCGCTTCGGAGCGCTCACCAGCGGGCACGCCGTGCTCTACGCGCCGGACGGGCGACTGCTGTTCAGCGGCGGTGTCACCCCTTCCCGGGGGGCGGTCGGCCCGAGCCTGGGGCTCCGCCGCCTGCGGACGGCGCTGGGGCCGGCGGAGACCCCGCCGAGCGTCGCGACGGCCGACGTCTTCGGGTGCGTCATCTCGGGCGGCGGTCCGGCCGCCCCCGCCGCCGCGCCGGTCGCGTGCTGTCCGCCGGAGAACGCCGCTGCGGCGGAGGCGCCGCCCCGATCGCTCCCCACACCAGGACCATCCGATGGCTGACGCATCCTCGCCCGACGCCGTCGCCCGGCGGGCGGCCGTGCTGCACGCCGGCATCTGCCGCGGGGCCGACCGCGTGTTCGCGGGCATCCTCGCGGGCCTGTGGGGGCTCAACGTCGCCGTGGCGCTGCTCACGGCGCCGACGACCTGGAACGGCGGCGAGGCCTCGGTGAACACGCACGTCGTCGCGGCGGTCGGCGTCGGGGCGTGCCTCGCGCTGCCGGGCGTGCTGCTCGCGGCGTTCCGCGCCGGCGCGCCGCTCACGCGGTTCGTGGTCGCGGCCTCGCTCGCGCTGCTCGGCTCGCTGCTGATCCACGTCACGGGCGGGCGGATCGAGTCGCACTTCGGCGTCTTCGTCTCCGTGGCGCTGCTGCTCATCTACCGCGACTGGCGGGTCATCGCCCTCGCGACCGCCGTCATCGCGGGCGACCACGTGGTCCGCGGGCTCCTCTGGCCCGCCTCGATCTTCGGCGACCCGGCCGCCGGGCTGCTCCGGATCGTGGAGCACGCCGCGTACCTGCTGACCGAGTCGGTCTTCTCCATGTTCGTCGCCCGGCGGATGCTCGGCGACGTGCGCGCGGGGGTCGAGCGCGAGGCGGCGGCCGAGCGGCAGCACGCGTCCCTCTCGGACGCCGTGCACGGGATGGTTTCGCGCCTGCGGGAGATCGACGCGGAGGGCGACCTGAGCGCCCGCCTGGACGCGCCGCGCGATCCGCTGCTCGCCTCCCTCGCCGACGGCGTCAACGCCTTCATCGCCAACCTCGACGGCATCATCCGCGAGATCCGCTCCTCGACCGACCACACCTCGGGCGTCAGCGCGGAGATCTCCGCCGCCGCGGCCGAGACCGCCGCCTCCGTCGGCGCCATGGCGCAGGACATCGAGGGCACGGGCGCCGCCGCGAAGCGCAGCCGCGACATCGCCGAGCAGGGGGGCGAGTCGGTCAGCCAGACCATCGGAGAACTCCGCGCCATCGCCGAGTCGCTCGACGCGAGCAGCCGGCGGGCGGCCGGCCTCTCCGAGCGTTGCGACGCCATCGCCGGCTTCGTCGAGACCATCAAGGACATCTCGGACCAGACGAACCTGCTGGCGCTCAACGCCGCCATCGAGGCCGCCCGGGCCGGAGAGCACGGCCGCGGCTTCGCCGTCGTCGCCGACGAGGTGCGCAAGCTCGCCGACCGGAGCGTGCGGGCGAGCGATCAGATCCGGTCGGCGATCGAGGCGGTCGTCGCCGAGGCCCGCGCCTCGGCCGAACAGCTTTCGGCCGCCCGGCTGCAGGCCACGGCCAGCGCCGAGCGGAGCGATGCGACCCTCCGCACCATCGGCGGGATCATCGAGGCCGCGAGCGAACTGCACCGGGGCGTGAACCGCTTCGCCGAGTCGGTCGGAGAGATCGGCGGCGCGACGGAGACCGTCGCCCGCTCGGCCGAGGCGCTCCGCGAGCAGGTCGCCCGCCTCCACGCGGCGATCACCCGGTTCCACGTCTCCGGCGCTCGGGGGCGCTGACGCCGCCGCGGCGCCGGGCAGAAAAGAAGACGGCCGCGGGTCTCCCCGCGGCCGTGCGTTCGTGCGTCGCGGGCCCGGCCTCAGCGGGCGCCCGCCCTGGGCCTCTCGGGCGTCTGCACCCGCGGCTCGTCCTCCTCCTCGTCCTCGATCTCCTCGACCTCGTCGAGATCGACGAGTTCGTCGTCCCCCTCTTCCTCGGACTCTTCCTCGGCGCCGTCCTCGGGCTCCTCGACCTCCTCGTCGGAAACCTCGTACCCCTCGTCCGGGTCCTCGGCCTCTTCGTCCTCCTCGTCGGTCGGCTCGAAGGGCGGGTCCTCGGCCCCGCCGTCCTCGTCCCGGTCGACGTAGTTGCCGTCCTCGTCGCGGGCGGCGGGGGCGCCGGGGAGCGTCGCGAAGAGCGGGCGCTGCCCCTTCGCCTCGGCGTCGGCGAGCATCTCCGCGTGGATCTGCTTCATCGCCTGCCACTCGTCGATCGTGATGAGCACGTCGCGGGCGACCGAGCCCTTGTGGTCGCTGATGATGCCGGCGATGCCCATCAGGTCGATCAGGCGGCTCGCCCGCGTGTACCCGATCGCCAGGCGCCGCTGGAGCAGCGAGACCGAGCCGCGCTTGGTCTCCAGCACGATCTCGACGGCCCGGTCGAACAGCGGGTCCTCCTGGGCCGCGGCGAGCGAGGCCGAGGAGTTGTTCTCGCTGAGGAAGATCCGCTCCTCGTCCCCGGCCGGGATCTCCCCGCCCGAGCGGAGCTGGACGAGCTGACGCTCGAACGTCGGCGCCGCGACCTCCTTCATGAACTTCACGACCCGGCGGATCTCCTTGTCGTCCACCAGCGTGCCCTGCGCGCGGCTCAGCTTGTGGCTGCTCGCGCTCAGGTAGAGCATGTCGCCCTGCCCGAGCAGCAGCTCGCCGCCCTTCTGGTCGAGCACGATGCGGCTGTCGAGCCCGGAGGCGACCTTGAACGTGATCCGGCAGGGCATGTTGCCCTTGATCAGGCCGGTCACCACGTTCGCCTGCGGGCGCTGCGTCGCCAGGATCAGGTGGATGCCGACGGCGCGGGCCTTCTGGGCGATGCGGATGATCGAGCCCTCGACCTCCTTCGCCGTCATCATCAGGTCCGCCAGCTCGTCGATGATGAAGACCATGTACGGGAGCTTGCGGGGGATCCGCGCCTCCTGCTCCGGCGTCTTCGCGTTCAGCGCCTCCTTCTTCTCCTCCCACGACATCTCGTTGTAGCTGACGATGTCGCGGCACCCCGCCTCGGCGAGCAGCTCGTACCGCTCGTCCATCTTCACGCACGCCCACTCGAGGATCGCCGCCGCCTTGGACATCTCCGTCACCACCGGGCACATCAGGTGCGGGATGTCCTTGAACTGGCTCATCTCGACCATCTTCGGGTCGACCAGCACCAGCTTGAGCTCGTTCGGCTTCTTCGTGTAGAGCCAGCTCATGATGATCGTGTTCATGCAGACGGACTTGCCCGAGCCCGTCGTGCCCGCGATCAGCATGTGCGGCGCTTTGGTCAGGTCCGCGATCAGCGGGTCGCCCGAGGCGTCCTTGCCGAGGAACATCGGGAGCTTCATCTTCTCGAACAGCTCCCGCTTGCTCATCAGCTCCTTGAGCCGCACCCGCTCCTTCTTCGCGTTCGGCACCTCGATGCCCACCGTGTCCCGGCCGACCATGTTCGGGACGATGCGGATGTTCACCGCCTTGAGCGCGCGGGCCAGGTCGCTCGAGATCGTGTTCAGGCTCGCGACCTTCGTCCCCGGCGCCAGCGCCACGTGGTAGAGCGTGATCACCGGGCCCGACTCGACGTCCACCACCTCGCCCTGGATCTTGTACTGCCGCAGCGCCGCCTCGAGCGCCGCCGCGTTCTCCCGCACCATCGCCTCGAGCGTCTCCCCGAACCCGATGTCCGGCTCCTCGAGCAGGTCCATCCCCGGGAAGCGGTACCCCTCCATCTCGGAGTCCATCGCCTGGAACGACTCCAGGTCCGCGTCGGTGGCGCTGCGCTTCTCCGTGCTCGCGAACCGCACCGGCAGTTTGCTCATCTTCTCCTTGAGCGACTCCCGGTCGAACACCTGCGGCGCCCCCGGCGCGTCCAGCCCGTCCGGGTCGTCGTCCTCCGCCGAGTCCGCCCCGTCCGCGCCGTGCGAATCCTCGAGCCTCCGCCCGGCCTTGGGCGTCTCCGCGTTCGCCCGGCGCACCGACGCCGCCGAACGCACGTACGGCGCATCCTCGTCCTCCGCCCCCCCGCCCCCGAGCGCGGCTTCCTCGTCCTCCTCCTCGCCCTCCTCGTCCCACTCCTCGTCGGCGTACTCGTCGTCCGGGTACTCCTCCTCCGCCTCGGGCTCCGGGCCGACGTTGTCCTCGGCGTAGTCCGGGTCCTCGATCTCCGCGGCGACCTCCTCCTTCGTCGGGCGGACCTTCTTCCGCTTCTTCTCCTGGTGCACGTCGTCCAGGTCGTCCACGCGCACCGGGACCGTCACCGCCCGCGGCGTCACCAGCGCCCACGCCCGCGCGACGTTCGCCCCGATGAACGCCAGGACGCCCGTCCCGGCCGTCGCCGCGCCGTGCGCCGCCTCGCTCGCCTTCGCCGCCGCCTCGCGGGTCGCCCGCGTCGTCCCCGTGATCGTCCGCCACGCCCACAGCGGCGCCCCGAGCACCACCCGCTCGGCCGCGACCGTCATCCCCACCAGCCCGAACGCCAGCGCGATCCCCACCGTCCCCGGCACCGCGAACCGCGAGACCATCTCGTGCGCGAACACGTACCCGAACGTCCCCCCCGCCCCCGAGACCGGCAGTGGCCAGATGCTCCCCGGGAAGAGCGTCCCGAAGAGCACCGACGCCGCGCCCGTCATGACCAGCACGCCCAGGGCCCGCACGATCGGGTGGGTGATCCGCCGCCCCGTGACGGTCCACGCCAGCGACGCCAGCGCGAACGCCATCGGCACGATCACCCCCAGCCCCAGCGTCCGGAGCAGCCCGAACGCGATCCCGGAGCCCACCAGCCCGCACCAGTTCCGCGGCGGGCTGTTCACCGGCCAGACCGCGTGCGTCGGCGGGTCGGCCGGGTCGAAGCTCACCAGGCTCGCCAGAACGAAGACCCAGACGCCCGAGAGGAGCAGCCACAGGACCGCCAGCCCGACGCGCCCCCCGGTCGAGGGCTCCCCCGGCGTGCGCGGCTTCTTGGTGCGGCTCGGCTTCGAACGCCCCTCGCCGGAGGCGCGGAGATTGCGCGGCTTGTGTCCCATAGACCGGGAAGTATCGGAGGGACCGCCGCCGCGCGAGCACAAGTCCCCCGCTCCAACCCCCTTGCGGAGGCGACGCCGCCCCCGAGCTTCGCCTCAGCCCCTCGCGGGCCTCCAAAAACGGCATCCGCCGCCCCGGGGCGGCGGACGCGGAAAGCCATTCCCCGGAAGAGGGACTCAGCGGCGCCGGCGGACGCCCAGCAGCCCCAGCCCGAGCCCGCCCGTGAGCGCCGCGGCCGGCGCCGGGACCACGTGCGACGGCGGCGTCGGGACGCCCGTCACGCTCAGCCGCGCCAGGATCTGGGCGTCGCTGTCGCAGAACTCCGGCGAGATGAACCGGTCGATCAGGTTCCCTCCGTCGAGGAAGCCGACGAGTTCGAGCGTGTAGGCGACCCCGTGGAGAACGACGGACTCGTTCGCGAAGGCCGCCGGGAACGAGATGATGTCCGAGTCCGAGACGCCGTCGTGCGGGATGTTGGGCGTCTCGAGGATGTCGAAGCTGAAGGCGAAGACGCCGGCGAGCCCGGCCGGGTCGCTGAAGGTCAGCCCGATCTGGAGCCCGGCCCCGTGGGCTTCGGTCCCGTCCCAGATCGGGCGGTTGAAGTGCCGGAGCGTGCCGAGCGTGAACAGATCGCCGGCGGTGACGGTCAGCGGCGTGTCGGTGGCCTGGAACCCGAGCCCGCTCTGCGGTCCGATGATCGTCGCGGGCAGCCCCCACTTGGCGGTGACCCACCCCTGGCTGTTGGGGGTGTTGTCGATGTTGTGGAACATGCCGCCCTGGATCCCGGTCCACTGGGCGGAGATCTCGCTGATGGTGACGGTCGCGGCCGAGGCGGACCCGGCGGCGGCGGCGATCACGGCGGTGAGGAGGGTGGTCGAACGCATCGCGGCTCTCCTTGCGGGTCGGCGCGGACCCGGATGTCGACGCCCTCGGCCCGCGGCAGCGGCGGATCCGAGGGAGCCCGGTCACCCCGAACCGTGGGATACGCGAGGCGAAGGGTGCCAGCCGGATCTGAGATTGGGCGACCGATAACCGCCGCTCGGCGAAGGGCTGTCGGGCTTGTTCCGGGGTGTTCGGGTTCTGCCGGGGCGGACGCCGCCTGTTACGGGTACCTTGCCCGCATGCTGGCGCGCGTGCAGTCCTTCCTTCTTCAGGGCATCGAGGCGCTCCCGTGCGAGGTGGAGGTCGACCTCGACCTTCTCGAGCGCAGCGAGGAGGAGAAGTCTCGGGCGACGGTGGTGGGGCTGCCGGACGCGGCGGTGAAGGAGTCGATCGAGCGGACGCGGTCGGCGCTCTCGAACGCGGGGTACCCTTGGGCGCGGGGGCGGTTGCTCATCAACCTGGCGCCGGCGGACGTGCGGAAGGAAGGCCCGCTGTACGACCTGCCGATCGCGGTGGGGCTGCTGATCTGCCAGAACGTGATCCGTCCGGCGGAGGTGGGGAGAGGGGTGGGCGGAGGGGTGGGGAGAGGGGCAGGGGGCTTGGCGGCCGCGGGGCCGAGCGGGGCGGACTGGCGGACGGGGCTGCCGGACGAGCCCGAGCCCGAGCGCGGCGAGGGTGTGGACTTTCGGCAGGCGGTCTTCGCGGGGGAGCTGGCGCTGGACGGGCGGGTGCGTCCGATCCGCGGGGCGATCGCGCTGGCGGACATGGCGGCGCGGCGGGGCCTGCGGTGGATCGTGCTCCCGGCGGAGAACGCGGCCGAGGCGGCGGTCGTGCCGGGGATCGAGGTGCTCGGCGTGCGCACGATCGGGGAGGTCGTGGGGCTGCTGAACGGGGAGCTGGAGCCGAGCCCGCACCCGCCGGCGGACGTGGAGACGCTGCTGCGCCAGGCCGAGGCGCCGATCGACTTCGCCGAGGTGCGGGGCCAGGAGGCGGTGAAGCGGGCGTTGACGGTCGCGGCCGCGGGCGGGCACAACGTGGTGATGCTCGGGCCCGCCGGCAGCGGCAAGACGATGATGGCGAAGGCGCTGCCGGGGGTGCTGCCGCCGCTGACGGCGGAGGAGGCGATCGAGATCACGCGGATCTACTCGGCCGCGGGGGCGCTGCCGCCGGGGCAGGGGGTGATCACGAGCCGCCCGGTGCGGACGCCGCACCACACGGCGAGCAGCGCGGCGATCGTGGGGGGCGGGATCGTGCCGCGGGCGGGGGAGATCAGCCTGGCGCACCGGGGGGTGCTGTTCCTGGACGAGCTGCCGGAGTTCCCGCGGGACGTGCTGGAGACGCTGCGCCAGCCGATGGAGGACCACGTCGTCACGATCGCGCGGGCGAAGCAGACGGTGCGGTTCCCGGCGAGCTTCATGCTCGTGGCGGCGATGAACCCGACGCCGAGGGGGGACGTGGCGCCGGGCGAGGTCGGGCGGCGGGAGATGGAGCGGTACCTGGGCAAGATCAGCGGGCCGCTGCTGGACCGGATCGACATCCACGTGGAGGCGCCGGCCGTGCCGTTCCAGCAGCTGCGGACGGCCCCGAAGGGGACGAGCAGCCAGCAGATGCGCGAGCAGGCGATGGCGGCGCGGGAGCGGCAGCACGCGCGGCAGGGGGAGATGACGCCGAACGCGCGGCTGAGCGGGCGGCAGCTGGACAAGATGTGCCCGATGACCGAGCAGGCCGAGCAGCTGCTGGGGCAGGCGATCAGCGGGCTGGGGCTGAGCGCCCGGGCGTACGACAAGATCCGCCGGGTTGCGCGGACGATCGCGGACCTGGAGGGGACGGAGCGGATCGGGGCGCCGCACGTGGCGGAGGCGGTGAGCTACCGGCTGCTGGATCGGAAGGTCTGAGCGGGGCCACCGCCCACGGGCGTCCTGAAGCGCAGGTCGCTCGGTGCTACATTCGGAGCGTCGGCCCGCGGCGGTGGATCGGAACGACCGCCCGGGCCGCCTGAGAGAGGCTCCGATGTCCGAGATCGACGATCGTCTGCAACGCTTCTGCCGGGAACGCGGGGTCGAGGGCGTCGTCATCCGCCGGCGGTCGAACGCGGCGTGGGCCACGGGCGGGGCGGACTTCCACATCGACGCGGGGAGCGATCTCGGGATCGCGACGCTCGTCTGGGAGCCCGGGCGTAAGCGGTGCTTCACGACGAACATCGAGGCCCCGCGCCTCCGCGACGAGGAGCCGCTGGACGGCTGGGAGATCGTCGAGGAGCCGTGGTGGGAGCCGCGGGGCGAGGTCGAGAAGCTGCTCGCGGCCGGGCGGCACGCGAGCGACTTCCCGGACGACCCGCTCTACGAACTCCGGGCCGAACTGACGCCGGCGCAGATCGAGCAGGCCCGGGCCCTGGGGCGCGACACCGCCCGCGTGGTCGGGCGCCTCATGCGCGAGGACGTGAAGCCGGGGATGACCGAGCACCACCTCGGCGGCGCGGCCGCGGGGTGGCTCCGCGACGCGGGGATCCGGGCGAACGTCGTCCTCGTCGCGTCGGACGAGCGGATCGCCCGCTACCGCCACCCGGTCCCGACCGCCAAGCCGATCGAGCGCGTCGCGATGCTGGCGGTGTGCGCGCAGCGGCACGGGCTGACGGTCAGCGTGACGCGGCTCGCGCACTTCGGCCCGATCCCCGACGACCTGCGCCGGCGGCACGAGGCCGTGTGCTCCGTGGAGGCGGCGCTGTACGGGGCGACCAAGCCGGGGGCGGAGTGGCGGGAGGCGCTGGCGGCCGGCGTCCGGGCATACGAGGCCGCGGGCTTCGGCGACGAGTGGCGCCTGCACCACCAGGGGGGGCCGATGGGCTACCTCGCGCGCGACTTCGTGGCGACGCCGTCGGAGCGGCGGCCCGTGCGGGCGGACCAGCTCGTCGGGTGGAACCCGTCGATCACGGGCACGAAGGGCGAGGACACGATCCTGACGCGGGCCGAGGGGGAGCCGGAACTCATCACGCCCGACGACGATTGGCCATCGGGCCCGCACGGACGCCGCGCGATCCTGGAGCGGTGAAGCGGACGCGGCCGGCCCGGCGGGCGTCGGGACGCCGGGCTGACGGCCCGTGCCCGGCCGGCGCCGGGCGAGGCGGCGCGGGCAGAAATACGTCGGCCGGAGCGGCGGGGGTCTCGTGAGGCCGGGGTGTTTCCCCTACCATGGCCCTGTGCTCGATCGACCTCCCCTTGAGAGCCAGGGCGACATCGTGGCCGGAGCGGGCCGGACGGGCGATTGGGAGATCGATCTCGTCGCGGGCACGGTGACCGGGCTGCCGCCGGTCGGCGGGGATCTAGCGGCCGCGGGCGGTCCGGTGGGGCTGGAGGCGTTCCTCGCGACGATCGACCCGGCCGATCGGGAGCACGTGCATCACCAGATCGGGGTAGTCGCTTCCGCGGGAACGCTCGCGGTGGAGTACCGCGCGGTGGAGCCGGTGGGAGCGGTGCGGTGGATCCGGGCGGCCGGCGAACTGGTGCAGGGTGAGGAGGGGCGGGGCGCGAGGGTGGCGGGGACGTGGACGGACGTGACGGAGGAGATGCTCGGGCGCGGCTCCGTGGCCGAGGCGCGGCACCGGATCCTGGCCGTGGTCTCGACGGCGAGCACGGCCGTGTTCCGGTGGGATCCGGCGCACGACGTGCTGGAGTGGGACGAGCGCGGGTTCCGGCTGCTGGGGCTCGGGGGGCATCCGGAGCCGGGGACGCTGGAGCACCTGCTGGGGGTCGTTTTCGAGGCGGACCGGGAGCGGGTGCGGGAGCGGTTCCGGGCGGCGCCGGCGCCGATCGAGGTCGAGTTCCGCGTGCGGTCGGCGGAGGGGCGGATCCGGTGGATCCACGCGCGGGGGCGGCTGTTCCGGACGGGCGAGCGTGGTGGCGTGGTGGCGGGCGTCTGCACGGACGTGACCGACCGGCGGCGGGCGGAGGAGGCGGCCGCGCGGCTGTCGGCGATCGTGGAGTCGTCGGCGGACGCGATCGTGGGGAAGGACCTGGACGGGTTCGTGACGTCGTGGAACCAGGGGGCCGAGCGTCTGTTCGGGTACACGGCCGAGGAGATGATCGGGCGGCACATCACGACGCTGCTCCCGCCGGAGCGGCGCCACGAGGAGGACCTGATCCTCGATCGGGTGCGGGCGGGCGAGCGGGTGGACCATTTCGAGACCGAGCGCCTGCGCAAGGACGGGCGGCGGGTGCCGATCTCGCTGGCGGTCTCTCCCATCCGGGACGGGGCCGGGCGGCTGATCGGGGTCTCGAAGGTGGCGCGCGACCTGACGGAGCGGCGGCAGGCGAACGCGCTGCAGGCGCACCTGGCGGCGATCGTCGAGTCCTCGCAGGACGCGATCGCGAGCAAGGACCTCGACGGCTTCGTGACGTCGTGGAACGAGGGGGCGGAGCGCCTGTTCGGGTACACGGCCGAGGAGATGATCGGGCGGCACATCCGGACGCTCATCCCGGCGGACCGGTGGTCGGAGGAGGACCACATCCTCGCGAGCGTGCGGTCGGGGAGGCGGGTCGACCACTTCGAGACCGAGCGCCTGCGCAAGGACGGGCGGCGGGTGCCGATCTCGCTGGCGGTCTCTCCCATCCGGGACGGGTCGGGGCGGATCATCGGCGCGTCGAAGGTCGCGCGGGACATCACGGAGCGGAAGCTGGCGCAGGAGCGCCTGGCGCGGCACAACGAGGAGCTGAACCGGGCGGTGGAGGCGGCGCGGGCGGAACTCGAGCGCTCCAACCAGGCGCTGCGTCTGGCGGAGCGGATGGCGGCGCTCGGGACGCTGGCGGCCGGGCTCGGGCACGACATCGGCAACCTGCTCGTGCCGCTGCGGATCCACGTGGACGCGATCAAGCGGCGGCACGCGGGGGACGCGGCGACGCTCGAGCACATCGCGGCGGTGGAGCACTGCGCGGACTACTTCGGGTCGCTGGTGCGGGGGCTGCGGATGGTGGGGCGCGGGGAGAGCGGGGGGACGACCGACCTCGCGGAGTGGCGGAGCGACGCGGTCCCGCTGCTGCGGAACCTGGTGGGGCGGAGCGTGCGGCTCTCGGCCGTGTTCGACGAGGGGCTGCCGCCGGTCCGCATCGCGGCGGGGAGCCTGACGCAGGTCCTGCTGAACCTGGTCAAGAACGGCGCCGACGCGATCGGGCCGAACAGGGGCGACGGGCGGGTGGAGCTGCGGGCGCGGCGGGCGGAGGGGGGCGTGCGGATCGAGGTCGCGGACAACGGGCCGGGGATGACGCCCGAGGTGCGCAGCCGCTGTCTGGAACCCTACTTCACGACGCGCACGCGTGGGCGGGAGACGGGGACGGGGCTCGGGCTCGCGGTCGTGCACCAGGTGGTGACGGACGCGCAGGGGCGGCTGGAGATCGCTTCCGAGCCCGGGGCGGGCACCACCGTCAGTCTCTGGCTGCCGTCCGCGGTGGGGACGAGCGGGCCGGGGCGGGCGCAGATCCGGCTCGGCGACGAGCGGCTGCGGGCGATCGTCACCTCGATGCTGCGGACGGCGCGGTTCGAGCCGGAGGCGAGCCCGGACGTTCTCGATCCGGGCGCCCCGCTGTGGGTCGTCGACGCGGTGGACGCGTCGGAACTCGCGCGGCGTCCGGAGGGGCTGCCGGTGCTGCTGGTGGGGGGGAACGGGTCGACCTCGGGGCTCGCTCGCGCGGGGCTGCGCCGCTTGCCGGCGCGGCCCTCGGCCGCGGAGATGCTCGCGGCGATCCGGGAGGCGACGGGGGCGCCGGCGAACGGCGCCGCCTGAGAGGGGGGTGGGCTGACGTTTCGGCGTGGGCGTCCCGCTGCGCCGCGGCGGCCCGGACGCCGCCGCGGTTTCTGGTGAGGCGGCCGAGGGGTGGACGGGCTTGTGTGCGCGAGCCGGCGCGGCATCCGGAGGAGGGGCGGGAAGAAGGCGGGGCCGCCGCGGGTTGGCCCGGACCCGCCCGGGCCCGCTGCCGCCCGGCGCGGTGCATGGAGAGCCGCATGAGCCGTCTGTTCTCGCCGCTGCGCCTGCGCGATCTGACGTTCCGGAACCGCGTCTTCGTCTCGCCGATGTGCATGTACTCGTCGGAGGACGGCGCGCCGAACGACTGGCACCTGGTCCACCTGGGCGCGCGGGCGATCGGCGGGGCGGGGCTGGTGATCGCGGAGGCGACGGCCGTGACGCCCGAGGGGCGGATCACGCCGTTCGACACGGGCCTGTGGAACGACGCGCAGGCCGAGGCGTGGGGGCGCGTCGTGCGCTTCATCCGTGCGCAGGGCGCGGCCGCGGGGATCCAGCTCGCGCACGCGGGGCGCAAGGCCTCGACGGATTCGCCGTGGAAGGGCGGCGCGCCGCTCTCGGCCGCCGAGGGCGGGTGGGAGACGATGGGGCCGAGCCCGATCCCGTTCGCGGCGGGGCACCCGGCGCCGCGGGAGATGACGGCGGCGGAGATCGACGGCGTGGTGGAGGCGTTCGCCGCGGCCGCGCGGCGGGCGGTCGCGGCGGGGTTCCAGGTCGTCGAGGTGCACTCGGCGCACGGGTACCTGCTGCACCAGTTCCTCTCGCCGCTGTCGAACCGGAGGACGGACGCGTACGGCGGGTCGCTGGAGAACCGGATGCGGCTGACGCTGCGCGTGGCCGAGGCCGTGCGGAGCGCTGTCCCGGAGGGGATGCCGGTGTTCGTGCGCCTCTCCGCGACGGACTGGGTGGAGGGCGGGTGGGACCTGCCGCAGTCGATCGAGCTGGCCAGGCGGCTGAAGGACGCGGGGGTGGACCTGATCGACTGCTCGAGCGGCGGGACCTCGCCGGACGCGCAGATTCCGGTCGAGCCCGGGTACCAGGTGCCGTTCGCGGAGGCGATCCGCGAGGAGGCGCAGATCGCGACCGGGGCGGTCGGGATGATCACCGAGCCCGAGCAGGCGGAGGAGATCGTCGCGAGCGGGCGGGCCGACGCGGTGCTGCTCGCGCGGGCGATGCTGCGGGATCCGCACTGGGCGCTGCACGCGGCGGCGGAACTCGACGCCGAGGCGCCGTGGCCGGCGCAGTACGGGCGCGCCGGCGGGCCGCGGCGCCGGGCGGAGGGTGCGGCGCGGTAGGGCCTGCCGGACGGGCTATTCGCCGGCGGTCGTTGGGTGCTCGGCCGGCGCGGGGGCCGGCGGGCGGCCGCCGACCGTCAGACGCACCGGGTGCCCGAACCAGGGCGAATCGCCGTTCGGGGCGGGGTACTTCTCGTCGAGCGTGCGCACGACGTCGGCCATCGTGCCGTCCGCCGGGACCCAGCCGCCGGCGACGTCCGGGAAGTCCGTCCGGCAGTTGGCGCACTTCTCGGGGCTCGCGAAGCGGATGGGGCACCAGAAGCTCTCGACGTTGCGGAGCATCTCCGAGCCGAGGGACCAGACGCCGGTCATCCAGTCGCAGTACAGGCACCAGATCCGGTCGTGCCCGACGAGCCCCTCGAACTTGTGCCGGCTGACGGCGACCCATTCCCGGTCGTCGTACTTCGGCAGGCGCACGAGCAGCGTCAGCGGGCGGTAGACGACGTACTCGGCGAGCCGGATGAAGACGAACAGCGGCACGGCCCACGCCGTCCACCACACGGCCGCGTGGTTCCGCCACCGCCCGTACTTGCGGTTGAGGACGGTGACGATCCGCTCCTGCCGGACTTCCTGCCGGTGCGCCAGCTCGTGCAGCACGGTCCAGAGGCAGACCGCGGTGATCTGCGCCGCCACGCCCGCGACGAAGAACAGCACGCCCCACCCGAGGCCGAGCCCGAGGGCGACCGGGACGAAGACGCCCGCCAGCATCGGCGCCGCGACGAACAGGAAGATCACCGCGTCGAGCCCCGGCGCGACGCAGAGCGCGTCCGAGAGGCGCCGGCCCGCGCGCCCGAGCCGCGGCAGCAGGTGGAGCAGTCCGGCGAGGGCGAGCAGGGCGAGAAGAACGGTGGCGTAGAAGCCGAGGAGGGTGCTCATCGGTCCAGAGCCTACGGCCTCCGGGCGCGCGCCGCCGGGGCGGGGCCCCCGTCGGGCGGGCGTTCAGGGGGCGGCGTCCGGCTCCGCCGCGCGTGCGGGCGTCCGGGCCGTCCGCTCCGCGGCGACCTCCAGCGCGAGCAGGGCGATCGCCAGGGCGAGGATGAACGGCGGGATCGCCTCCAGCCCCGCCTCGCGGCCGATCACGCCCGCGACGCCGGGCAGCACGGCGATGCCGATCGTCGCGGCCGACATCTGCAGCCCGACCGCGTTGGCCGTGTGCTCGGCGCGGACGCGTCCGGGCGTGGCGGACATGAGCATCGGGAAGACCGGGGCCAGGGCGAAGCCGAGCAGCCACGCGGCGGCGAAGCTCGTCCACGCGCCGC
>CAYMFP010000026.1:0-19558 GCA_964389385.1 uncultured Phycisphaeraceae bacterium
GGGGAAATAGCGGGCGGGGAGCGGTGCGCGGGCGGGCGGGGGCTTCGACGGGCGCCCGTGAGTTGGTGACCGGGTGCCCGGATGTGGGGGTGTGATACTGCGCGCCCGGTGGCCCGCGCGGGGCGTCTGCGCCGGGGAGGAGCGGCGGGATGGGGTGAGGACGGGCCGGGGCGCGTGGGAGTGAAAGGGCGGGGCGGGGAAGGCGAGGAATCGGTCTCGCCGCCGGGAGCGCGGTGAGGCTCCATATCCTCTCGGTCCCCGCACGCCGGACGGCGCCTGCGGCCCCCCCGAACGAGCCCCTCACCCGCCGCCGCGCCTCCGCCGCCACCAGATCGCATGCCACGAAAGCCCAACAAGGTTCTCCGGATCGCCGTTCCTGTCGTCGTGCTCGCGCTGGGCGTGCTGGTCGCGATCTCGATCGCGACCGGAACGCGGAACGCGCAGCAGAAGGCGGGGGCGCGGGACCAGCGCCGCGCCGGTGTTCCGGCGGAGGTCGCGAGCGCGGGCGAGGCGCCGCCCGTCGAGGCGGCGCCCGCGGCCGAGCCGGAACCGGCCGCGGAGCCGGGGGCGGCGGAGCCGGACGGGGCGTCGGGCGTCGCGGCGCCGGCGGGGCGGTTCGACGTGAGCGGGCTGCGGGCGCGGGTGTTCCCGGGGGCGAGCATCGACTACCGGCCGCTGGGGGTGGCGCCGGAGGCGGGGACGCCGGAGGGCGGGGCGGCGGAGTACGAGGGGCTGATCGAGTTCACGCGGCTGGGGGCGGGGATCCGGTCGTACCGGCTGGCGACGTACTTCGAGACGGTCGAGGACTTCATCGAGGCGAACTTCCGGGCGGGCTCGGAGCAGGAGGTCCGTCCGCTCCCGCCGGAGGAGGCGTCCGAGGAGGGTCCGGCGGAGGCCGAGGGGGATCGGCGCGCGCCCGAGCGGGTGACGCTGCAGGCGCTGGTGACGGAGCGGCGGTCGGACGGGACGCCGGGGGCGACGGCCGTGCCGTTCTCGCTGCTGGCGCTGGAGGTGTCGGGGGACGGGGGGGCGTCGTGGTCGACGGTGCTGCTCGTGGGTGCCGACCGGAACGCGCCGGTGTGGCGCGAGCTGACGGACGGGGCGCCGGGGCGGTTCGAGGCGATCATCGAGGACGCGTCGGGGGAGGCGGCGATCCGGGTGGTTCGGGAGTTCCGGTTCCAGCCGAACTCGTACGACTTCCGGATCCTGCAGCGGGCGGAGAACCTGACGGACGCGCCGCTGACGGTGCGGTGGGTGCAGACGGGCCCGATCGATCTGCCGAAGTCGGCGCTGGCGTACGGGGGGGACAAGCGGCGGGTGCGGTTCGGGTACTTCTTCAGGCCGGAGGTGCAGAAGAACTCGGGGTTCGTCACGGCGGGCCCGCTGCACGGGCGAGCGGACATCCTCGGGCCGCGGGAGCGGGGGAGCTATGAGCCGGTGCGCGCGATGTGGCCGACGCCGCGGGCGGAGCGGGAGGGGCTGCGGCTGGTGTGGTTCGCGTTCACGGGCCGGTACTTCGGCGTGGCGGTGCACGACCTGGTGGAGCCGGACGCGCCGCCGGAGGCGAAGATCTTCGACCCGGGTGAGCGGATCGACCGTCTGCTGCTGAGCCCGTTCCCGGGGGCGAGCCGCGAGGACCTGGTGATCATCACGCGGCTCACGAGCGAGGCGAAGGCGCTGCCTCCGGGGGGCGTGGCGGACGCGTCGATCGGGGTGTACGCGGGGCCGCTGCAGGAGGAGGAGATCGCGCAGGAGCCGCTGGCGGCGGCGCTGAACCTGGGCCAGCTGGTGGTGTACAACTTCGGGGGGATGTGCGGGTGGTGCACGTTCCCGGTGCTGACGGAGCTGCTGATCGGGACGCTGCGGTTCCTGCACGACCACGTGGTGTTCGACTGGGCGATCGCGATCATGTGCCTGGTCGTGATCGTGCGGAGCGTGCTGCACCCGATCAACCGGTGGTCGCAGATCCGGGTGCAGCGGTTCGGGGCGCAGATGTCGGCGGTGGGGCCGAAGATGCAGAAGGTCCGCGAGAAGTACGCGGACGACCCGAAGCGGCAGCAGGCGGAGGTGGCGAAGCTGTGGCGCGAGGAGGGGATCAACCCGGCGGGGGCGCTCGGGTGCCTGCCGCTGTTCCTGCAGAGCCCGATCTGGATCGCGCTGTACGCGACGCTGTACTTCGCGGCGGACCTGCGGCACCAGCCGGCGTTCTTCGGGCTGTTCCAGAAGCTCACCGGCGGGGCGTGGCACTTCCTGGCGGACCTGTCGAGCCCGGACTCGGCGATCCCGCTGCCGGGCGGGTTCTCGCTGCCGCTGATGGGGCACATCAGCTCGATCAACCTGCTGCCGGTGCTGCTGGGCCTGGTGTTCTACTTCCACCAGAAGTTCCTGACGCCGCCGCAGACGGCGACGCTGACGCCGGAGCAGGAGCAGCAGCAGAAGATCATGAAGGTGATGATGATCTTCCTGTTCCCGGTGATGATGTACAACGCGCCGTCGGGGCTGGCGCTGTACTTCATCACGAACTCGACGCTGGCGATCGTCGAGAACAAGTGGATCCGGGCGCACATGAACAAGCACGGGCTGCTCGACCCGGAGAAGATCAAGGCGGAGAAGGCCGAGCGTGCGGCGAGGCGGGCCAAGCCGGGCTCGTTCCTGTGGAAGCTCCAGCAGGCGGCGAAGCAGGCGCAGGCGATGCGGGAGGGGCAGGGCGCGGCCGCCGGGTACAACCGGGCGCAGCGTCAGGCGATGCGCAAGCAGGTGAAGAACACCGGGCGCAAGGAGCCGCCGAACCGGCAGTACAAGAAGCGGGGCAAGTAGCCGGCGCAGGCGCGTGGTCTGGGCGACGCGGGGAGCAACCACGGAGCACACGGAGAGCACGGAGGGGGGGGTCGTCGTCGCCGCGGGCGCTTGATGGCGCGGGGTGCGCCGGTCGGAGCGCGACGGGCGTTGCGGGCGACGTTCGGCCGACCGGGGATGCGCCGCGGCGGCGCTATCGTCGTGCCGTGCTCAGGAGTGGCGCGTTCATGGTGCCGGATTCCGCCGTCGTCTCGTTCCCCGCGCTCGCTCTGCCGGTGTCGGGGCGGCGCGGGCGCCCCTCGGGAGACTGACGCGTGGCGACCATCGCCGCCATCGCGAGCCCGCCGGGGCGTGCGGCCCGGGCGATCGTCCGGCTCTCCGGGCCGGGCGTGGTGGAGACGCTGCGGGCCGCGGCCGGCGTCGTTCCCTCGGGGCGGGGCGCGCACCGGCTGACGCTGCGGCTGCCGCGGCATCCGCTGGCGCCGCGGACGCTGCCGGAGGTGTTGCCGCTGCCGGCGCTGTGCCTGCTCTCGCTCGCGCCGCGTTCGTACACCGGCGAGGACTCGGCCGAGCTGTTCATCCCGGGCAGCCCGCACCTCGCCGAGCGCGTGCTGCAGCTGCTGATCGCGCGGCCGGGCGTGCGGCTGGCCGAGCCGGGGGAGTTCACGGCCCGGGCGTACCTCGCCGGGCGGCTCACGCTCGCGCAGGCCGAGGGGGTGGCGCAGGCGATCGCGGCCGACTCGGACGCGCAGCTCGAGGCGGCGCGGCGGCTGCTCTCCGGGGAGACCGGGGCCCGCTACCGGAGGCTGGCCGACGAGCTGGCGACGCTGCTGGCGCTGACGGAGGCGGGGATCGACTTCACGGACCAGGAGGACGTGGTGCCGATCCCGGCGCCGGAGCTGCTCGCGCGGCTGGAGCGGGTGGGGGAGGAGCTGCGGGGGCTGCTCGGGCCGGCGGCCGAGGAGCGGCGGGAGGCGCGGCCGGTCGCGGCGCTGGTGGGGCGTCCGAACGCGGGGAAGAGCACGCTGTTCAACGCGCTGCTGGGGCGGGCGCGGGCGGTGGTCTCGGACGTGGCGGGGACGACGCGGGACGTGCTGCGGGAGGACCTGGACCTCTCGGCGGAGGCGCCGGGGGAGCCCCCGGCCGTGCTGCTGGACCTCGCGGGGCTGGACGGGGCGCTGGGCTCGCCGGTCGACGCGGAGAGCCAACGCCTGGCCCGCGAGGCGCTCGCCGGCGCGGACTGCCTGATCCACTGCGACCCGGAGGGGCGGTTCGACCTGCCCGGGCTGCCGGGGGCGCCGACGGTCCGCGTGCGCACCAAGGCGGATCTGCCGGCGGGCGGCGGCGGGGGATCGGGCGCGATCGCCGTCTGCGCGCTCGACGGGCTGAACCTGCACGCGTTGCGGCGGGCGATCGCGGACGCGTGCTTCGGGGCGGGCGGGACGCGGGGGGGCGAGGCGGCGGCGCTGCTGCCCCGGCACCGGCGGGCCCTGCGCGGCGCACTCGACGCGGTGGCGGCCGCGGCGGGCCTCGTGCGGGAGGACGCGGCGGCCGACCCCGATGGCGGGCTGCTCGCGCCGGAGCTGGTGGCGGGTTCGCTGCGGGAGGCGCTGGACCGTCTGGGCGAGGTGGTGGGGGAGGTGACGCCGGACGACGTCATCGGCCGGATCTTCGCGTCTTTCTGTGTCGGGAAATAGGGGACTGCGGAGCGGAGCCCCGTGGTGGCTTTCCGGCGGGCCGGGCTCGGGGATCGGTACGATGCCGGCATGACGACGGCGAGCGAGGCGAGGCCGGTGGAGGGGACGCGGGAGGACGATGCGCGGCGGCTGGCGCAGCTCGTCCGGGCGCGGCACCCGGCGATCTTCATCTCCACGGGCGATGAGGAGGAGGCGTGGGCCGTCGTGCGTCGGGGGGCGCGGGAGCTGGGGGCGCACGTCTGGACGTGGGACGCGGTCGACGGCGTGCGGGACGCGAGCGGGGCGGACATGGAGCGGGGCGGGTCGGCGCCGATCCCGGACACGGCGAACCCGGGCGGGGGGATGGTCTGGCTCGCCCGGCAGGACCTGCCGAGCGTGATGGTGCTCTTCGACGTCAGCGGGCACCTGCACGAGCCGATCACGCTGCGGGCGCTGCGCCGGCTGATCGCGCACGCCGATCGCGTGGGCAGCACGGCGGTGCTGATCGATCACGCGGGCAACCTGCCCGAGGCCGTGGCGGGGCTGTGCACGCCGTTCGAGATGGCGCTGCCGGGGGAGGCGGCGATCGAGCGTTGCCTGCGGGACGCGCTGAAGCGGGCGCACCGGCGCAGCCCGATCGAGATCGACCTGCGGGAGCGGGACTACCGGATGATCCTCAAGAACCTGCGGGGGCTGACGCGCCGGCAGGTGGAGCGCGTGGTGACGGACGTCGTGGCCGACGACCGCCGGCTGGACGCGGAGGACCTCAACCGGGTGCTCGCGGCGAAGCGGCGGCTGGTCAGCGGGCAGGGGGCGCTCGAGTACGTCGAGAGCCCGGCGAGCCTGGACGCGGTGGGGGGGCTGCGGAACCTGAAGCGGTGGCTGGCCGAGCGGGAGGCGAGCTTCGGCGAGAAGGCCCGCGCGTACGGGCTCACGCCGCCGCGGGGCGTGCTGCTGCTCGGCGTGCAGGGGGCGGGCAAGAGCCTGTGCGCGAAGGCGATCGCGACGGCCTGGTCGCGCCCGCTGCTGCGGCTCGACCCCGGCTCGCTCTACGACCGGTACGTCGGGGAGAGCGAGCGGCGTCTGCGGGAGGCGCTGCGGCAGGCCGAGGCGATGGCGCCGATCGTGCTGTGGGTGGACGAGATCGAGAAGGGCTTCGCCTCCGCGGCCGCGCACTCCACCGACGGGGGGCTGAGCCAGCGGATGTTCGGGACGCTGCTGACGTGGATGAACGACCACGCGGCGCCGGTGTTCCTGGTGGCGACGGCGAACAACATCGACGCGCTGCCGCCGGAGCTGCTCCGCAAGGGGCGGTTCGACGAGATCTTCTTCGTCGACCTGCCGGGTGAGGAGGCCCGCGAGGCGATCCTGCGGATCCACCTCGGCAAGCGGGGGCGGGACCCGGGGAAGTTCGACCTGCCGCGGCTCGTCGCGGCGAGCGCGGGGTACAGCGGGGCGGAGATCGAGCAGGCGATCATCGCGGCGCTGCACCGGGCCCACGCGCGGTCGGAGGAGGTCGGGACGGCGGACGTGCTGGCGGCGATCGAGGGGAGCCCGCCGTTGAGCGTGACGATGGGCGAGCGGGTCGCGCGGCTGCGGGCGTGGGCGCGGGACCGGTGCGTGCCGGCGGAGTGAGGGCGTCGAACGTCCGAGAACGCCCGGCGCGGCGCCCGGGCCGGGCGCGGTTTGCCCGGATCCCCAGCAAACTGCGTCCCGTGCGCACGATGCGCCTTTGGGGAACCCGCCCCAGGGCCGATGAAGCGCCGGGCCCGCGTTCGCGGGGGGAGCATCATGGCCGACGGCGATCCCCTGGACACATTGCGCCTGCGCAAGGACGCGCTGCAGGGGCTGGTCAACGCCATCGAGGCGGGCAAGGGCCCGGCGCCGGCGAACACGCGGCGGGTGCACGAGCGCCGCCCGTACGTCGACCACGCGGTGGTGCTCACGATCTCGGACGGGGACCCCGCCCGCAACGGCGGGATGCTGCTCAACCCGCGGGCGTTCCTGGTCTGCTCGCGGAACCTCTCGCGCGGGGGCGTGGGGCTGCTGCACGGGGGGTTCCTGCACCCGGGCACGTGGTGCCAGGTGCGGCTGCGCGACCTGCGGGGGGCGGAGCAGACGTTCACCGGGCGCGTCGCCGCGTGCCGGCACGTGACGGGGCGGGTGCACGAGGTGGGGATCCGGTTCGAGAAGCCGCTGGAGATCGACGCGTTCACGGCGGCGCCGGCGGGCCCGCCGACGGCGCCGGACGCGGAGGAGGTCCGCCGGGCCGAGCAGGTCGGCGCGCTGCTCCCCTCGCTGAGCGGGGCGGGGATCGTGCTGGTGGCGGACCCGGTGCGGCGGGCGCGGCTGGAGGCGGTGCTGGCGGTGACGGGGATGGAGCCGCTGCCGGCGGGGTTCCTGGGGGCGGCGCTGGATCACCTGCAACTGCGGCGGATCGACCTGATCGTCTGCGGCTTCGACCTCGCGGAGGCGGACCCCGTGCGGACGCTCGTCGCGCTGCGCCGCGCGTCCTACACCCGGCCGATCCTCGGCATGCCGGGGTTCGTGCCGCTGGACGAGCGGTTCGACCGGGCGATCGCGCCCGGCGCGATCCTGCGGGGGCAGACGACGAACGCGCAGCTCATGGATGCGCTGCGGACGCTTCTGCCGGCGGCGTGAGCCCGCCGAGGGCCGCACGCATGCGCCGGAGCGCGGCCTCGCCGACGGCGTGGGTGTCGCGGAGGTTGTCCAGCGGCGGGGCGATGGCGCCGGCGAGCACCCCGAACTCCCCCGCCTCGAGGCGGCGCCGGAGTTCGGCGAGGCGTTCGGGAGGCCCGGGCGTCGTGACGGCGAGCGCGGCCTCTTGCAGGAAACGCTCGTAGCCGCCGAGTTCGCGTTCGAGGTTCTCGTCGAAGTTCCCGGCCAGGTGCAGCGCCGCGGCGAAGCGGGGGTCGGGCGCAGCTCCGTAGCGCTCCAGGAACGCCCCCGCCCCGCTCGGCGTGGCGAGGCGGTCGCGCTGTTCCAGGAAGGTCCGGCGGACCATGCCGCTCTCCCACCGGAGGGCGTCGAGCACGGCGAAGGGATCGTTCCCCGCGAAACGCTCGATCGCGGCGGCGAGTTCGGCCCGGGCGCCGTCGCCGGGCGCGGCGAGGGCGGCGGAGACGGCGAACTCCGCATCGGCGATCATCGCGACGCTCACCAGCGAACTGAGCAGCACCGGTTCCTCGAGGATCTGTCCGCTCAGGCGCAGCGAGGCGGCGGCGAGGCGGGCGGCCTCGTCCGCCTGCCCGGTCGCGGCCGCGACCGTCGCCGCGGCCGCGAGCAGCCGCGTCCCGCGCCGGGCCGGGCCGAGGTGGGGGAGGAGGGTGTCCAGGCCCTGCGACCAGTCGATGCCGAAGTCGGGGTCCTCCACGCGCGAGGCCTCGACCCAGGCGTCGATCACGGCCTGGTAGGGCTCGAGCGCCTCGGCCAGGGCGGCGAGGGCCGCGGCGTCGGCCGGGTCGTCCCGCAGCCGTTCGTGCAGGTCCCGGATCTCGTCGAGGATCTCGTCCGGGATGAGTTCGCTCAGGGCCTGCCAGCGGTCGCCCATGGCCTCGGCACGGAGCGGACCGACGAGGGCCGCGACGGCCTCGGGCGTGATGGGGGTCGGGCTCGCCTGCCCGCCGGGGACGGGGCGCGGCGTGGGGGAAGCGGGGCGCGGGGCGGGCAGGGCGTCGGCGGGCCCGGGACGCCGGGCGTGTCCGGGCGTCTCGGGGGCGAGCGCCGCGGTCCGGCGGATGCCGGGGGGCGTGTCGTCCCGGGCGGCGAGGGCGAAGGCGCCCACGACGAGCCCGATGACCCCCACCCCCACCCCAACTCCAACCCCAGTCTTCATCCCTGCGGCGATCCGAGCCCGCGGTCCGCCCCCCGCTCCCCTCCCCCTGGCGGGGCCGCCCGCGTGTGTTTTCCGGTGTGCCATGGCGACCTCCGGCCGGGGCCCGCACCCGTGCGGGCGTACCGCCGCGGCCCCCTGGGGTTGCGTGCGGAGGAAGGCGGAGGGGGGCCCGGCGGGTCGGTTGACCCGGGATCGGGCCAGACTATCATCGGCTCCCGCCCGGACCGAGCGCCGGGCGGTTTGTGTCTCGGGACCCTGCCGCGGGAGCCTCCCGCCGGGAGTGTCCGGTCGCGTCCGCAGCCGGGTTGTTCGGCGAGGGTTTGCGGCCAAACATCTCGGACCGGCTCGCCGCCCGTTCGCGGTCGGTGCGGTCCGGGGGCACGGGCAGAGACGCCTGTCGCCGCTGTAGCTCAGTGGTAGAGCACACCCTTGGTAAGGGTGAGGTCATGGGTTCAAGTCCCATCAGCGGCTTTCGCCCCGGTGCGGAGGTTCCGGCACCGGGTGATCGCGGGGATCGGACGTCTGGGAGGCGTCCGAGGCCCGTGGATCGGCAGCGCGAGGGGCGGCGGGCCCATCCGGCGGGGCGTTCCCGTCGGGCGCCGCCCGAATGAGGTTTCCTGTTCGGGTCGCCGCTGGCGTCTCCGGGCGGGTTCGAAAGAGAGCGAGGGCGGCCCGCCCCTTCCCCATCGCCCGCGGTGGGATGGGCCGAGCCGGGACCGCCCGCCCGACGCCTCGGCGGAGCTGGAGCAGCACCGGCGGACGGGTAGAGGTCCCCCTCACGGGGCTCCCGGAACGGGAAAGGTTGAAGCGATGGCCAAAGGCACCTTCGAGCGGACCAAGCCGCACGTCAACGTCGGGACGATCGGGCACATCGACCACGGCAAGTCCACGCTGACCGCCGCGCTGGTGGCCCGCGCCGACGCCAAGGGTCTCGTGCAGGGCGCCAAGAGCTACGCCGAGATCACCAAGGGCGGCACCGTCCGCGACGCGAACAAGACGGTCACGATCCACTCCTCGCACGTGGAGTACGAGACCGCGACGCGCCACTACGCGCACGTCGACTGCCCCGGCCACGCCGACTTCGTGAAGAACATGATCACCGGCGCCGCCCAGATGGACGGCGCGATCCTGGTGGTCGCGGCCGACTCGGGCCCGATGCCGCAGACCCGCGAGCACGTCCTGCTCGCCCGCCAGGTCGGCGTGCCCCACATCGTCGTCTTCATGAACAAGGTCGACCTGGTCGACGACGCGGAGCTGCTCGAGCTGGTCGAGATGGAAGTCCGCGAGCTGCTCAACAAGTACGACTTCCCGGGCGACGACACCCCGGTGATCAAGGGCCAGGCCAAGGCCGCCCTCGAGAACCCGAAGGACGACGCCATCTGCAAGCCGATCGACGAGCTGTTCGACGCGATCGACACCTACATCCCCGAGCCGGAGCGTGAGACCGACAAGCCGTTCATCATCTCGGTCGAGGACGTCTTCTCGATCAAGGGCCGCGGCACGGTGGCCACGGGCCGCATCGAGCGCGGCGTGGTGAAGGTCGGCGACGCGGCCGAGATCGTCGGCCTGAGCAAGGAGAACCTCTCGACGACCATCACCGGCGTCGAGATGTTCAACAAGAGCCTGGATCAGGGCCAGGCCGGCGACAACGTCGGCGTGCTCCTCCGCGGCATCGAGAAGAACCAGGTCGAGCGCGGGCAGGTCATCTGCAAGCCGGGCTCGATCAAGCCGCACACGAAGTTCAAGGCCCAGATCTACGTGCTGAGCAAGGAGGAAGGCGGCCGCCACACGCCGTTCTTCTCCAACTACCGCCCGCAGTTCTACTTCCGCACGACGGACGTGACCGGCTCGGTCACCCTCCTCGGCGGGGCCGAGATGTGCATGCCGGGCGATAACGTCGAGATCGAGGTCGACCTGATGGGCAAGCCCGTCGCCATGGAGCCCGGCCTGCGGTTCGCCGTCCGCGAGGGCGGCCGGACGATCGGCTCCGGCACGGTCACGGCGATCATCGAGTGATCCCCGCCGGGCCCCGCCCGGCGTGACGAGCGACGCGACCGGACGCCGCAAGGCGCCCGGTCGTTTTCGGAAACAGCAACCAGCCCCGCGGGGGCGCCCGTCGGCGCCGAATGCGGGGGGAGGCAGGACGATGGCGAAGAAGAAGGCCGCCGCCCGCGAGTACGTGTGGCTCCAGTGCTCCGAGACGGGGCTGCTGAACTACCGCACCCAGCTCAACACCAAGGGCGGCATCCCCGAGGGCGTGAAGGAGGGGCTGATGAAGTACAGCCCCGCGCTGCGCAAGCACACGCTGCACAAGATCAAGCGGAAGTAAGCGGAAGGGGCGACCGGGATCCGGCAGCCGGCACCCGCCGGGCCCGGAGACCGCGCCTCGCCCGGTTGCCGGTTTCCGGCTCCCGGTTCCCGCTCCGACACGCCGGTAGCTCAGTTGGTAGAGCAGTGGATTCCAAATCCACCGGTCGGGGGTTCGAGTCCCTCCCGGCGTGCTTGACAGGCGGACGACGGACCCCGTCACGCCCGGGTTCCCCGGACTCGGGGTCCGGCGGACGGGCGATCGCCCGCCACCGCATACCGGCTTCTCGACACGTTCAAGCCGCCGCGCGTGACCGCGGCTTCGAGGGGCCGCCCACCCGCCCCGGGCGCCGCGCCCGGGGCCGCACGCCGAGGTCACGATGGCCCTGGGCATCCACAAGCCTGGACAGGGATACTGGGTCCGCACGCTGACGGCGGTCTTCGCCGGGGTGCTGGTCTTCTCGGCCGCCGCCTACGGGTGGCAGCAGGCCGAGCTGATCCCCATCCCGGTCCGCGACTACGCCGTCGACCTGGGGGCCGTGCGGGGCGAGGTCGCCGCGGGCGACGTGCTCGAACTCGTCGGGCCGGACGCCGAGGGGCGCCAGGCGGTGCTGGGCGAGGCCACGGTCGCCGCCGTGAACCACCTCGGGGACGGGTCCGGGCGGCTGACGCTGGCCGATCCCCGGACGACGGCGGAGCTGGAGGGCGAGGCGATCGACCTCGCGGCCTCGGTCCGCCTGCCCGGGCAGGGCGCGGAGCCCGCGTTCCGGGCGAGCATCACGAACGTGCTCAAGACCCCGGCGGTCCCGCTCGTGTACGTGCAGGCGGGGGTCGCGTCGGTGATCATCCTGATCGGGGCGGCGCTGATCTACTGGTTCGTGTACGTGAACCGTCGCGCGTCGGAGTTCCTGATCAACACCGACGGGGAGATGCGCAAGGTCAACTGGTCGACGTACCGGGAGATCCGGGGATCGACCATCGTCGTGATCGTCGCGGCGTTCCTGATCGCCGCGATCCTGTTCGTGATCGACCTGGCGTTCAAGACGTTCTTCACCTGGATCGACGTGCTGCAGGCCTGAGCGGGCCGGCGGCTTGAGACGGCGGCCTCGCAGGCCGGCTACAGACCATCGCAGGGGCGGGGGCCCCGGAACGCCCGATCCAAGGGCCGGAGACAGGCATGTCCGACGAGCAGACCCAGACCGGCATCGAGGGACAGCAGCCCGCCCACACCGGCGAGGCCACGCGCTCCGGCAAGCCCGGCAAGGAGCCGGGCGCGATGGACGGGCGCCCGAACGAGCGCGGCGACGTCATCGACGAGGGCCCGATCCGCCAGGAGGGGATGGACTGGTTCGTCCTGCGCGTCGCCTCCAACAAGGAGTCGAGCGTCCAGCAGACGCTCCTCCGCAAGGTGCAGATCGAGGGCATGCAGCACCTCGTCGGGCGGATCCTCGTCCCGACCGAGAAGACCAAGACCATCAAGGGCGGCAAGCAGCGCATCACCGAGACGAAGCTCTACCCGGGCTACGTCTTCGTCGAGATGCGCCTGGAGGAGGACGGGCGCATCCCGCAGGACGTCTTCTTCCTGATCAAGGAGACCACGGGCGTCGGCGACTTCGTCGGCACCGCGGGGCGCCCGACCCCGATGGCCCAGCACGAGATCGAGAAGATGCTCGTGGACTCCCGCAAGCCCGAGGACGAGCCGACCGTCAAGCTCACCTTCGAGAAGGGCGAGCACGTCGTCATCCGCGAGGGCCCGTTCGAGAACTACGAGGGCACCGTGGACGAGCTCCTGCCGGACAAGGGCATGGTCCGCGTCCTCGTCACGATCTTCGGGCGTCAGGCCCCGGTCGACCTCGAGGAGTGGCAGATCGCCAAGGCCGACCAGCAGTAAGCGGCGCGGGCCCCGCCCCGGCCTGCGCGCCGGGGGAGGCGATCGCCGCCGCCCCCCGCATCGCGGGCGGTCGCTCGTCCGTATCCTGTCGGTGTGCCGAGGACCGACGAGAGGAGCGAACTGCTGGCCGGAGACCACGGACGAGCGCCGCGCCCGCGGCGACGACTCCGCATCTTCGCCGCGGTCGCCGGGTCGCTGCTTCTGCTCCTGATCGTGCTCGTCGCGCTGGCGCCGGCGATCGCGTCGCCGATCGTCCGGCCGATGGTCGCCGACGCGGCGGCCGACGCGCTCGGCGGGCCGGACGCGAGCGGCGCCCTCGGCCGGCTCCGCCTCTCCTGGCTCGGGCCGCAGGTCGTGCAGGACCTCCGCGTCGTCGCTCCGGACGGCGAGGTGCTGACGGACCTCGACGTGCGGGCGGAGACGGGGCTGCTCCCGCTCCTGTTCGGGCGGCGGGACCTGGGCGAGGTGCGTCTCGCCGGGCTCGTGACCGTTCCGGCCTCCGCCGCCGACGGGCCCCCGAAAGACCGGGACGAGGAGCCCGCCGCGCCCTCCGAGGGGTTCCGCCTCCCCGATGCGCTGCGGGCCGGGCGCGCCACGCTGCTGGTCGACGGGCTGAGCGTTCGCTTCGCGGGCGCCCCGACGGCGATCGAAGGCGTCCGCGGCCGCGTGGACCTCGCCCCGGACGCCGCCTCCTCCGCCGAGCTTGAGGGGACCGCCGGCGTCGCCGGGGGGGCCTCGGGGAAGTTCTCCCTCGCGGCGAGCGCGGAGGATCTCTTCACGCCGAACGGCGCTCTGGACCTCGCGGCCGCCCGCTTCTCCGCGGACGTCTCGGCCGAGGGCGTGCCGTCGGAGATCACCGAGCCCTTCCTCGCCGCGGGGCGCGACGCCGCGCCGCCGGTGGGGGAGGCGCTGGGCGTGCTGCGGACGCTGCGGCTCCGCGCGTCCGGGCGGCTCGAGGAGTTCCAGGCCGATCTGCTCGCCGAGTTCGACGCCGCCCGCGCCGACGTGGCGGTGCGGGCTTCGGACGGGTCGCTCGCGCTCATCCGCCCCGCGACGCTGGCGGCCGACGCCGGGCGTCTGGCGCTGCTCTCGCCGCGGCTCGCCGCGCAGCTGCGCGAGGGCGAGGCGGCGCGGTTCGACGATCTCCCGTCGCTCGCCCTCGCGATCGACGCGCTGCGTGCGCCGGCCTTCGGCGGGCCCGTGCCGTGGATGAAGAAGGACTGGCGCGAGGCCCGCATCGCCGCGCGGCTGACCATCGCGGACTTCGCGGGCGCCTACGCGGCGCCGGGCGGCGAACCGGCGGACGCGGCGTCGCCCGGGACGGACTGGCGCCCGTTCGCCGTGCGCGGCGGCACGTTCGAGCTGCACGCCGAGCCGCTGTCGAACGGCGTCGCCGCGCGCGGCGCCCTCCGCGTCACGGATCCTGCGCTCGCGGACGAGGGGGGGTCGCTCGGCGAGCTGGCGCTGGACGCCTCCGCGACCGACGTCCTCACGAGTTCGGGCGGCATCCGCCTCTCGGCCATCCCGCCCGTGCGCGGCTCGCTCCGCCTGAACGATCTGGCGACGGCGATCGTCGCGCCGTTCGTCGACCCGCTCGGCGTGAGCCTGACGGACCTCGTGGGCGAGCGGCTGGACGCCTCCGTCGCGGCCGAGTCCGACGACGGCGCCGCCACCACGCGCCTGACGCTCGCGGCGGAGGGGCCGAACCTCGCGGCCGGCGGGCGGCTGCGCATCGACCGCGGGCTCGTCACCACCGAGGGGGCGGGGGATGGCGCCGGGGACGGGCCGGGGCTGAGCCTCACGCTGGCGGACCTGACGCCCGTCGCGGCCGCGCGGCTGGGCGAGGCGCTCGGCGAGCGTGCGGGGATGCTCGAACTGCACGCCGCCCGGGGGCTCGCCGTCCGCGTGCCGCGGCTGAGCATCGATCTGCCGGCGGCGCTGCGCGAGAACCGCGACCTCCGCTCGCTCGAGGCCGTGGCGGAGATCGAGCTGGCGCAGGCCTCGGCCACGGCGCGCCCGGAGGCGGAGGGGGCCGAGCCGGTCCGGGTGACGATCGACGGGCTCTCGCTGCGGGCGGAGACGGCCCCGCTGGCGGAGGGGCTCGTCGCGACCGGTCGCGGGGAGCTGACGACGAGCGCCGCTCCGACGCCGGGCTCGATCCAGCTCCGCCTCGCGGTGGACGATCTGCTCGGCCCGGACGGGGATCTCGCCGAGGGCCCGCCCCTGCTCCGCGGCGGGCTCGGGCTCGGCGGCGTGCCGCTGGCGGTCGTGCAGCCGTTCGTCCCGCGCGGCGCGGACGGCGCACCGGCGATCGATCTGGTCGAGGCGCTGGGGCCCGTCGCCACCGTGATGGCCGAGGCGACGCTCAACGCCGAGCCGCCCCACGGCTTCGAGCCGGCGACGGCGCTGCGGCTCTCGCTCGGCGCCGGGCGGGCGAACGTCATCGCGGACCTGCGCCTGAGCGAGCAGCGCCTGGCGACCGGCGTCGACGGGATGCAGATCCAGGGGATCGACACCGGCGGGCTGCTCGGCGCGCTCGGCGTGCTCCCGGAGGGCATGGCGGCCTCGGGCGCGGGGCGGCTCCAGGGACGGGTCCGCTCGTTCGTTCTCCCGCTCGTGGACGGCGCTCCGGCGCTCGAACGCGCGACCGTGAACGCCGAGTTCACCCTCACCGACCTGACGATCGAGCAGACGCGGCGCCGCGGCGGCTTCGCCCCGGCCGGCGGCGCGCTGCTCGCCCCCGGCCCCAAGCAGACGGCCGGGCTGCGGGCGCAGGTGCCGCAGGCGCGGCTGCGGCTCGACCGGGCCGAGGGCGGGCCGCTGAACGCGGAGGTGCAGGCGGCGGTCGCCTCGGGGGAGACCGGGGGCACGCTCGCGGGCGCCCTCTCCCTGCCGGACCCGTTCGGCGCCGATCCGCTCGCCGGGGCCGCGGGCGAGCTGGCGATCGAGGGCGTGCCGGGGGCGGTGGCGGAGATCTTCCTCCCGGCCCCCGAGGGCGAGGGGACGGACCTGGGCGCCACGCTCGCCGACCTGCTGGGCCGCTCGTTCGACGCCCGCGCGGAACTGACCACCGCCGCCGACGGGGCGCGGTCGGGGACGCTGACGCTCCGGGGCGCGAACGTCCGGGCCGACGCCACCGGGACGCTCGGCGAGACGCGGCTCGCGGGCGACGGGGAGATCCGGATCGACGGGAGCGCGGCGCAGCGGCTCGCCGCGGGAGCGTCGGACCTCGGGTGGGTCTGGGGCGAGGCGCTCTCGGTCGTCTTCCAGGCGCGCCTCGCCGGGGCGGCGCCCGAGGGGGCCGCCGTGCCGTACGACGCGGGGACGATCAGCCTGGCCGTGGCGGGCGACCGGGTCTCGACGCCGCGCCCGCTGCGCCTGCGCCTCGCCGGCGCGTCGACGCTGACGCTGGAGGAGCCGGCGGGCTTCGAGGTCGAGGTCCCGCCGGAGGTGCTCACGGACCTGCTCGCGGCGGAGGGCACGGGCGGCCCGGCGGTGCGGGCGACGGCGCCGCTGCGGGCCTCGGCCGAGCTGACGCGGCTGGCGCTGCGTCTGCCCGCGTCCCCCGATGGGGGCGAGCCGACGCCGCTGGGCGTGCTGGCGTTGGAGGCGGGGGCGTCCGCGCCGGCCGTGGGGCTGGAGGTGCTGCGCGAGGGCGAGGCTCCGGTCCCGGCGGCGTACGAGGCGGTGCGCGTGCGGGTGGCGCAGGGGCGCGAGCAGGGCTCGTACACCCTCACGGCCGAGGCGACGCCGGTCGCGGCGCAGCCGGGGGCGGCGGCCGCGCCGCCGGTCCGCGTGACGGCCAGTGCCGAACGCCTGACGGACGCGGAGGGCGCCCTCGACCTCGCGGGCGCGGCGATCGACCTGAACATCCAGGCGGAGGGCGTTCGGACGGCGCTCGTCGATGCGCTCGCGGGGGCGGGGGGGCAGCTCTCGGCGGTGCTCGGGCCGACGGCGTCGCTGCGCGTGACGGGCACGGACCTGCCGTCGGTCGGCTCGACGCTCGCGCTGGACGCGTCTTCGCCGACGTCGCGCCTGTCGCTGCGGGGGCGCGTCGAGGCGCTGCCGGGCGAGGCCGCCGCGGCGGGGCCGGACGCGGGCCCGCTCGCCGGGCGCGCGCTGCGTCTGACCGAGCCCGCGCGGGCGACGCTGGGGCAGTTCCGGGTGACGCCCGGCGACTTCGTGGACCCGAACGACCCGAGCGTGTCGGGGCTGGTGCGGAGCGTGCTCCTGCCGCTGAACGGGCTGATCGGGCTCGGCGAGGTGGTCAAGGAGCCGGGGATGCAGCCGGCGCAGCTCGAGATCGAGCACCTGCTGCTCCCGCTCGACGGTGGGCTGCGGTGGGCGGAGGCGCGGGTCACGGTGGACCCCGGCGTGCTCACCTACCGGGTGGCGGTGGGGCTCGACCGGATCCTGCGGACGGGCGTGGCGCGCACCCGCGAGGCGGGGAACAGCCTCGAGCCGTTCACGGTCTCGCTCGGCGAGGGCGTGGTGCGGTACGAGCGGGTGCGGATCCCGCTCGGGGAGTTCGCCTTGGAATCGAGCGCGGCGATCGACCTCGTCAACCGGACGGAGGACATCGCGGTGTACGCGCCGGTCGGGGCGCTCGCGGCGGAGGCGCTGGACGTCGGGGGCATCGGGGCGGCCCTGCTGGGCGAAGCCCTGCGCGTCCCGATCGTGCGGGCCGGCCCGCTGGGGGCGGACAACCGCTGGCGGGTCGACCTGTCGGCGATCCGCCGCAACCGGGAGGAGCCGGACCCGCGTCAGATCCTCGACCGCCTGGGCGAACTGCTCGGGGGCTCGGGGCGCGGTCGGGAAGGCAGCGGCGGCGAGTGAGCCGCCACCCCGTCCCCTCGCCCTCCGGCGGGGCTCCGCGCCTCTTCCGCTCCTCCCTTCCCCTTCTTCTTCATCATGCCCAACGAGCCAACCGCGCACGACCAGCCGCCCGCGACGCCCGCCCCCACGGCCTCCGATGAACGCAACCCGAGCGCCGGCGGCGCCGCCGGGGTTTCCAAGCTGGGTGTGCTGAGCGTCATCCTCGGCTTCGTCGGGATCGTCCTGGCCTGCCCGCTGACGTTCCTCGCGCTGCCGCTGCCGATCATCGGGCTGGCGATCGGGCTGTTCGCGCTGCGGAATCCGAACTCGCGCGGGGTCGCGATCGGCGGGATCCTCATCTCCATCGTCGGCGTGGCGACGATCCTGGTGCTGGGGATCGCGACGGTGGGGATGGGGGGCGCGGCCGTGCAGGAAGACCGGCAGTCCGAGACCGAGCGTTGGGGCGAAGAGGCGGAGCCGGAGTTCGGCCCGGGCACGGTCGAGGAACTCCGCCAGCCGGGGCGCGACGCGAACGAGGCCCCGCCCGGCGGGCTGTAGGCGGGGTTTACCAGAGCCCGCCGCCGTCGCACCCGGCGCGGAAGTGCCCGAGGAACGCGAGGAGGTCGGCAACGTCGGCCGTGCAGTTCGGGACGATGTCCGCGTCGGGCGAGCCGGCGCGGAAGTCTCCGAGGAAGGCGAGCAGATCGTTGACGTCGACGACGCCGTTCCAGTCGTGGTCGGCGAAGCAGGGGGAGGCTCGCGGGATCGCGAGGAGCACGGCCCGGGCGGACGCGCCGCCGGGATGGTGCTTCAGGCCCCGGAGCGGGATCCGCCCGCCGTCGAACACGCCGAACCGGGGGTGCTCGGCGCTCGCCCGCACGTCCCACACGCTGTCGTCGGCGACTTCGAGCACGGAGCCGTCCGGCAGGCGGACGCGTTCGCCCTGCCGGGCGGCGATGCGGACGCTCCCGGTGGAGGCGTCCACGGCGTGCCAGAGATCGCCCCCGGCCGAGGGTTGCCGGAGGACGACGCCGCCGTGCGAGGCGAAGGTCGCCCCGTACGGGGTGTGCCCGGCGATGCCGGCGGCGCAGAGCGGCCCGGCGTCCGGTCCGCTCAGGGGGATGACCCGGTCGCCGTCGATCCGGTAGAGGTTGTCCTCCGAGAGATCGGCCAGGAGCGCCGGGCCTCCGGGGGGGAGCAGGGGCTTGACGAGCGTGGTCGGCGTGAACGCCAGCCCGCCGGGGCCGCCGACGAACCACCCGGTCAGGAGTTCGTCCGAGCCGGGCTCCCGCGCCTTGCCGGAGATCATGAAGCGGGCGAAGGAGTCGGCCTCCAGCGCGGGAGAGGCGGGGGTGCCGATCTCTTCGACGATGCGGCCGTCGGCGAGCGTCTGCCCGGAGCGGATGAGCACCTCGGGCGTCTCGCCCGAGACGTCGAGGATCGCGAGGCCGCCGGTGTCCGGCAGGAAGACGGGGAGGAGCATGCGTCCGCCGCGGAGCGGGAGGTACGCGGTCTCCAGCGATTCGACGCGCGTGCCCGGGAGGGCCGGGATCTCGGCGTCGTTCGGGAGCACGCGTGCGGCGGCCCCGGTGGCGTCGGCGACCCAGGGCTCGCCGTCGGGGAGGGTCGCTCGGAAGCTGACGCGCCCGCCGGGGTGGGCGCTGTAGGGGTGGCTCCGCCCGCCGGGGAAGGGGCGTGCGGGGCCGGTGAACTCGGCGAGCGTCTCGCCGGCGATCCAGAACCGGGGCGGGTTCGACGGGCCGTCGCCTCGGGCGTAGATGAACGCGGTGCCGTCGGTCGCGACGGAGATCGTGGAGGCGTCGGCGGAGGGGTACTCGAAGAGGACGCGGGCCCCCTCCGCCTCCAGGGCGAGCAACGCCCGTCGTTCTTCGCCCAGGGCGTTCGTGAGGCGGGCGTCCAGGACGACGGGGCCGCGGCCTCCGGAGGTCCACAGGCTCGCCTCGGCGTACGACCACCCGTCGAGCCCCGGGACCGGCTCGCCCTCGACGGCGACGGGGACGATCCGATAAAACGGGCCGGCGGTCGCGGCGGCGCCGAGGAGGAGTGCTGCGGCGGTGCAGACGCGGCGGGGGCTCATCGGTCTCGGTCCCTTCGGTGCCGGGATCGAGTGTACATCGGGGGGCCTCGCCCGCCAGACGTTCGGCGACTCCGGGCGATCGGGGGATCGCCGCGTGCGGGCGCCGGTGGTTCCCGGAC
>CAYMFP010000027.1:0-19410 GCA_964389385.1 uncultured Phycisphaeraceae bacterium
TTCAAGGCGCTGTTCGAGGCGCTCGAGCTCGAGCAGGAGCGGCGCGGGAACCTGTAACGCACGGACGACGCCTCGCACGCCGGCGGGCGGGCGGGGCGATTGGGGGTAGATTGAGGGGTTGGATCGGGGCGAGGCGGGGGGACGATGCCGCGGAAGCCGGGCGTTGCACGGGCGGCAAGCGTCGGCCCCGCCGGTTCCCGCGACGCTCCGTGCCGACAGGCCGTCAGCAGGCGGAAAGAGCGGAGGCCCCGGCGTCCTTTCGGCCGGACGGCGCATGCTCCGCTTCGGACCTGGCGCGGGCGCGGAAGTCCCCCGGCGGCACGCCGACCTGACGGCGGAAGGCCTTGTTGAACGCGGCGTCGGACTCGTACCCCACCGCGCGGGCGACGGCGCCGATCGGCTCGCCGCGCACGAGCATGTGGCAGGCCTTCTTCATCCGCCACGCCGTCACGTAACGCAGGGGCGGCTCGCCGACCATGGCCGTGAACTGCGCCGCGAACGCGGAACGCGACATGGAGACCGCCTCCGCGAGCGACTCGACCGTCCAGCCGCGGTCGGGAGCCTCGTGGATGAGGCGGAGGGCACGCCCGATCTTCGGGTCGGCGAGGGCCCGCAGCCATCCGCTGGCCCTGCACCCGTGGGCCGCGCACCCGCTGATGAACGCGCGGATGGCGTGCACAAAGAGAATGTCGGTGAGGCGGTTGGCGACGATCTCTGCGCCGGGCCGCGCCGAGGCGACCTCGGACGCGACGAACTGGAGCGTCGCCTGGAGCCACTGCCCCGTCGGCCCGTCGTCGGCGCGGACGTGGATCATCGGGGGGAGGCTGTCCAGGAGCGGGTTGCGCCCCCCGTCCTCGAACCGGAAGCACCCCCAGATGGACGAGCAGGGCGCTCCGCCGCCACGGATGGCGCAGAGCGGCCCGAGTTCGTCGCGTTCCTCGACCCGCTCGACCGGGAGGATCGCCGAGTCGAGCGCGTCCCGCAGGATGTACCCGTCCCCGTGCGGAAGGAAGACGAAGTCCCCTCCGGCCAAGGGGATCGGCCGCTCCTGCGCATCCATCTCCAGCCAGCAGCTCCCCCGCCGGATGAAGAAGAACCCCGCCTGCCCCTTCTCTCCGGGCACGGCGATGCCCCACGGGGCGGTGAACTCGGCCCGCCCGTACAGGTGACTCTGGACTCGGACCGTCCGCATGACATCCGTGAGGACGTCCATCCCTTGGCCTCCAATCCACGAGGACGATCAGACAACATTTCAGGATCTTCGTTGTCGGATGGTCCAGGAATAGGCCCTGAAGTCTAGCAGCTAGAGGGATGCGCGCGTCGGTGCGCCCTCGCGGAGATCCCCGGACGGATCCCGCCGCACGGCGCGCAGGGGCGGCGGGCGAGCGACGCCCGGCCCCACGGGCACCGAGGAGATACGCCGATGAATCGCCGTGGATGGATCGGGTCGGGCGCGCTGACGGGGGGGATCCTGCTCGGGGCGGCCGGGCTCGCCGCGTGGAAGCACCGGGAGATCGAGGCGAACGCCGCCCTCGCGGCGAGCCAGCCGGAGCCCATGGAATCGATCGCGGTCGCCGTCGCCCGGGAGCACAGGCACCGCGAGACGACGGCGGCGATCGGCACGGTGCTGGCCCTGCGCTCGGTAAGCCTGAGGAACGAGGTGGCCGGGCTCGTCGAGCGCGTCCTGCTCAGGCCGGGGGCTGTGGTCGATGAGGGGGACCTGCTCGTCGCCCTGGACGTCTCCGTGGAGGAGGCCGAGCTGCGGGCTCGGGAGGCCCAGGCGGCGCTCGCCGAGACGCTGCTGGAGCGGGTCGAGCGGGCGAGCCGGAACCAGGCGGTGGCGACGATCGAGGTCGACCGCGCGCGGGCGGAACGCGACGTGGCCGTTGCGGAGATCGCCAGGATCCGCGCGATCATCGACCGCAAGACGATCCGCGCCCCGTTCCCGGCCAGGGTCGGCCTCACCGACATCCACCCGGGGCAGTACCTCGAGGCGGGGACGCTGCTGACGACGCTGCAGGGCGTCGACGACGCGGTGCACGTGGACTTCGCCGTGCCGCAGTCGGTCGTCTCGGCGCTCGACGTGGGTCAGGAGGTCGAGGTGTCGGCCTCGCTCGAGCCGACGGCCGAGCCCCTCGCCGCCCGCATCGTGGCGATCGACGCCCGCGTCGATCCCGGGACGCGGAACGCTCTCGTGCGGGCGAGGCTGTCGCGGTCCGACGCCGGGCGGGCGGGGACGACGCTGCCCGCCCCGGGCTCGTCGGTGCGCGTCCGCGTGCCCGTCGGGCCGGCGCAGGAGGTGGTCGTCGTGCCCGTCGCGGCGCTGCGCAAGGGGCCGAGCGGCGATCACGTGTTCGTCATCGAGCCGGAGCCCGAGGAACCGGCGCGGGGCCGCGCCCGCCTGACCTGCCCCCGAATCATGTACCAGCGGCTACGAGAGTCAGGTTCATGGTATCGGCTTGTCCTTGACCCGCTGCGGGACGCGGAGGGAGGGGCGCAGCCCCGACCGGAGCGGCCCGCAGCGGAGCGCCGTCGCCGGCCTCCCGGCCCATTTGCCCGGCGGCGTACGCCGCCGGCGTCAGGTACCCCAGCGACGAGTGCGGCCGACGGTGGTTGTAGTCGTTCTTCCACAGCTCCGCCAGCGCCCTCGCCTCCCTCACGCCGGCAAACACCTCCGACTGCAGCAGCTCGTCCCGCAAGCGCCCGTGGAAGCTCTCCACGAAGCCGTTCTCCCACGGCGAGCCCGGCTCCACGTACAGCGTCCCCACCTCCGCCGCCTCCAGGAAGCCGCGGACGGCCGCGGCGATGAACTCCGGCCCGTTGTCGCTGCGGATGTGCCCCGGGACGCCCCGGATCAGCATCAGGTCGCGCAGCGCGTCGAGCACGTCCTCGGCCTTCAGCGACCGCGCGACCTCGAGCCCCAGGCACTCGCGGGTGTGCTCGTCCACGATCGACAGCCACTTCAGCGGACGGCCACGCTCGTCCCGGTCGTGGATGAAGTCCCACGCCCACACGTGGTCCTTCCGCTCGGCCCGATGGCGCACGATCCCGTTCTCGCCCGAGCCCAGACGCCGCCTTTTCCGCTGCTTTCTCGGCACTTTCAGGCCCTCACGCTTCCACAGCCGCCAGACCCGCTTGTGGTTGATCCGGAACCCGTCCATCCGCAGCAACGCCCAGATCCGCCGATACCCGTACCGCGGGTGCCGACGCACCAGTTCGTGCATCTCCTGCACGATCACCGGCTCGTCCGTCGTTTCCTTGACCCGGTACCGCTGCGTCGAACGCGGCTGATCGAGCACCCGGCAGACCCGACGCTCGCTGGCGCCGGTGACCCGCCGGGCGTGCTCGACCGCTCTCCGCCTGCGGTCCGGGCCCCCACCCCTCAGAATTCCCCCTTGGCCACCTCCTTGAGGATCTGGATGTCCAGCGCCTGGTCGGCCACGAGCTTCTTCAGCCGGGCGTTCTCCTGCTCGAGCTCCTTGAGCCGCCTGGCCTCGGCCGACTTCATCCCGCCGTACTGATTCTGCCAGCGGTGGTACGTCTGCTCGCTGACCTCCAGCCGCTGGCAGACCTGCCCGATGCTCGCGCCGCCCGCCTTCATCGCGTCGGCCTCACGCAGCTTGGCGATGATCTGCTCGGGCGTGTGCCGCTTGCGCCGCTTCCGATTCGTCTCGCTCATCGAGAATCTCCTGGGCCGCACGGCCCGCTGAGACTCTCATAGCACCTGGATCAGCTTTCGGGGAGCAGGTCACCCCCGCGCGATCGAACCTCACGGTCGGTCCTGCGGGCTCAGCACCCGGCGCGGAAGGCGCCGAGGAAGGCGAGCAGGTCGTTCACGTTGATGACGCCGTTGCCGTCCATGTCCGCGCTCTGGGCGGCGTTGCGGAAGTCGCCGAGGTAGGCGAGCAGGTCGTTGACGGTCTTCGCGCCGTCGCCGTCGTGGTCGGCCGCGCAGGGCTCGACGAGCGAGACGACGCCGGGCCCGCGGGAGGCGACGGCGTAGGTGCCGTCCTGGTCGTTGTTCCAGCCGGTGATGACGAGGGTGTAGACCTCGCCGGCCGTCAGGGTGATGTTCTCGAACCAGGACGTCTGGGTGCCGAGGTAGTCGTCGTTGAAGGCGATGGTGTTGGCGAGGGGGGCCTGCGGGTCGAAGTCCTCGGTGTAGAGGAAGATGAACCCGTCCCAGCCGTCGGTGAGCGAGTAGCCGACGAAGATGTCGTACGCGCCGGTCTCGGAGACCTCGATGGGCAGGGCGTGGTAGGGGACGTTGGTCCCGTCGGGGGAGAGGCCCTGGAAGTCCCAGTCGGGGCGGTGCCAGCGCGGGGCGCCGGTGGTGTCGCCGGTGGCGACGGGGGTGATGGCCTCGGCGGTGAGGGCGTACTGCCCGGCGGCGGGGGGCGTGTAGGTGTCGACGAGGACGTAGTAGTCGCCCGCGGGCAGGCCCTCGGCGAACCAGACCTGGTCGTACCAGAAGTCACGCCAGCCGAACATGAGCTGCTCGTCGGCGTCCCAGACGGTGAAGGACGGATCGCTGAACTGCGGCCCGTCGGCGGCGATCGAGAAACGCACGCCGCCGCCGGGGTGGCTGTACGCCCAGACCTCGTCCGGGCCGGGGCTGGCGTAGAGGTTGAACTGGTTGACGACGCCCGGGTAGAGCCGGGTCAGGTCGTTGAGGTTCTCGTTGTCGGCGTTGTTGCCGATGACGGTCTGCCCGAGCGTGAAGGAGCCGACGCTCTGCTCCTCCAGCGACGGGCGGTCGTACGGCTCTCCGGCGAGCGTGAGGTGGTACTCCGAGCCGCAGGCGACGCCCTCGAAGGTGTCCGGGCCGACCCAGGCCGCGTAGGTGCCGGGGCCGAGGACGATCTCGGCCGAGACGGTCGCGCAGGGCAGGCCGGACGAGGCGATCATCAGCGAGCCGTTCTCGCAGCCGCCGGTGATGTCGTAGATGGCGAGGCGGAGGGGGAACTCGGCGACGCCGCTGAGGGTGATCGCGGTGTCCTCGGTGAGGGTGAACTGGTACCAGTCGATGTCGCGGGCGTTGAGCGTGCCGAAGACCGGGTCCTGCGTGATGTACGTCCAGGCGGTGCCGCAGACGGTGTCGCCGACGCTCATGGAGCTGAAGGCGGCCGGGAAGAAGTTGCACCCGCCGTTGGTGCCGTCGACGTAGTTATCGCCGCAGGAGATCTCGTTCTCGACGATGGCGCCGGGGGGGCACTCGAGTTCGCACCCGCCGCCCTCGCCGATGGTGAAGGTGTACCAGTCGATCTCGCCGGAGGCGACGCTGCCGGAGAAGGGCGTGTCGGCGGCGAGCCCGCTGTAGGTTCCGGAGGCGGAGGCGGGATCGACCTCGGCGTTGTAGAAGTTGCCGAAGGTGGTGTCCCAGCCGGAGACGGAGAAGTAGTACTTCCCCTGAGGGAGGTTGAGGCCGTAGAACTGGCTCGGGCCGGCGAAGAAGCCGCACCCGTTGTCGTCGGTGAAGATCAGGTCGCCGTCCTCGGACCAGATCCCCATCTCGCTGTCGAAGCCGCTGCCGCAGATGCCGAGGCTGAAGAAGTCCAGCTCGCCCGCGATCTCGCCGAGGTCGACGGCGTCGGGGATGACGACCTCGTAGGGCTCGGCCTCGAGCGTGAGGTTGTAGCGCGTGCCGCAGGAGACGCCGCTGAAGTCCTGCGGGGAGATGTAGGCGTACCAGGTGCCCGCGGGAAGGATGATGCTGACGCTGGCGGTGTCGCCGGTCCACGGGGTGGCCCAGACCTCGAGGTTGCCGGTCATGGAGCCGCAGCCGGGGGTGCCGTCGCTCTCGAGGATGCCGAAGTACAGGGGGGCGTCGCCGGTGCCGGTGAGCGTCACCCGCGACGTCTCGGTGAGGGTGAACTCGTACCAGTCGGTGTCGCGGGAGTTGACCCAGCCCCACTCCGGATCGTTGTACGAGTACGTGCCGGTCTGCCCGCAGATCGTCTCCCCGGGAGAGATCGTGCCGAAGACGGCCGGGACGGAGTTGCACCCGCCGTTGGTGACGTCGATGTAGTTCGTGCCGCACAGGGGCTCGCCCTCGGGCGTGCCGCCGGGGGGGCAGCTCAGGGCGCGGAGGCGGGCGGCGCGGCCGGTCCGGTCCGCCTGCGGGGCCGCCTCGGCGGAGCCGAGCGTGCGGTGGGTCGTCATCCAGGCCGGGCCGACGGCCGCGGCGGTCTCGTGCGGGGCGAGTTCGGCGCCGGGCTGGCGCGTCTTGGAATGGACGTCGGCGGACGCGGCGAGTCCGCAACACATCACGAGGCTGGCCGCGAGGATCCCTCTGCTCATTCTGATTCCTCCTTCTGACTCCGTCGGAGAGGCCGAACGCCCCGGCCGAGACGTCCGGGCCGGGGCGTGCGAAGCACCGGCAGGCGGGCCGACCGCGGGCGGAGCCACAGGGGCCGGCGTCGACGGCCGGCCCCGCGGTTCCCCGTTGGGGGCCCGGGCGAGGACGCACGGGCCACGGCCGGCCGGCGCCGGCGCTCCGCCCGAGGACGCGTCCTCGCGCAAGGGCGCGCCACAGCCGGTCGACTCCCCCTGGTCGACCGGCTGTGGCGCGCTCACCAAGGTCAAGATACAGTCGCACAAACGTTCGTGCAAACGTTCGCACGACGTTTCTGCCTCTGTGCAGATCTCACGGCGCGGCGGTTCGCCGCCTCCGCCGCCGCGGCCGACGAACCCGACCAGTATGCACGCCCGACCGGCTCGCGACGCGTTCGTCCGGACTCCGCAGGGGCGGCTGTTCGCCCGCGTCTGGGAAGCCGATGCCCCGGCGGCGCCCGCGCCGATCCTGCTCTTCCACGATTCGCTCGGCTCGGTCGAGCTGTGGCGGGACTTTCCCCGGAGGCTGGCGGACGCGACGGGGCGGCGGGTGATCGCGTACGACCGGCTCGGGTTCGGCCGGTCCGATCCGCACCCGTCCGCCGGCGGATCCGGCGGTGGGGCCGGGGGTGGAGCCGGGGGTGGAGCCCTGCCGCGCGAGTTCATCGACGCCGAGGCGGAGGTCAGCGTGCCGGCGCTGCGGGCCGCGTTCGGGATCGACCGGATGATCGTGTTCGGGCACAGCGTCGGGGGGGCGATGGCGGTGGCGACGGCCGGGGCGTTCCCGGGGGCGACGCTCGGCGTGGTGACGGAGTCGGCGCAGGCGTTCGTGGAGGAGCGGACGCTGCGGGGCATCCGGGCGGCGCGGGCGGGGTTCGAGGCTCCGGGGCAGATGGAGCGGCTCGCCCGCTACCACGGGGCGCAGGCGCGGTGGGTGCTGGACGCCTGGACGCGGACGTGGCTGTCCCCCGCCTTCGCGGGCTGGACGCTCGACGAGGCCCTGCGGCGCGTGCGGCGCCCGGTGCTGGCGATCCACGGCGACCGGGACGAGTACGGCTCGCGCCGGCACCCGGAGCGGATCGCCGAGCGCACGGCCGGGCCGTGCGAGGTCGTGATCCTCGAGGGCTGCGGGCACGTGCCGCACCGCGAGCGGGCGGAGGCGGTGCTCGCGGCCGTGAGCGGGTTCGTCCGGACGCTGGACGGGTGATCGCCCGGCGGCGGGGCGGGCGGCGGCGTCAGCCGCGGAGTTCGACGACGCCGCGGATGGTGCCCCGGACGATCTCGAGTTCGACGCCGCGCTGGAGCAGGGCGGGGGTCAGGCGCTGGGCGGCGGCGGCGGCGGAGTCGACGCGGGCGCGGCCGACGCGGGTGAGGATGTCGTAGCGCTGGAGCCCCGCCCGGTCGGCCGGGGATCCCTCGTCGACGTCCACGATCATCGCGCCGTCGATCACCGACCGGTAGCCGCGCAGGGCCGCGAGTTCGGGCGACATGGTGGCGAGGAGGATGCCGGCGTGCTCGATGTACTCGACGCCGGGCTCGCGGAGCAGGTCCTGCCGGAGGAGCTGCCGCTGGACGCGGCGGCCGTAGGCGTCGTCGGCGATGGTGACGCGGCCCGAGACCTCCTCCCCGCCGCGGAGGACGCGGTAGTCGGACTCGGTGCCGGGGGGCGTCAGGGCGATGACGTTCTTCAGGCGGTTGATGTTGTGGATGGGGCGTCCGCCGAAGCGGACGACGATGTCGCCGCTGCGGAGCCCGCCGTCCTCGGCGGGGGAACCGGGGACGACCTCGACGAGTTCGACGCCGCGGGCGTCGGGGAGGCCGAGCTGCGCCGCCCGCTCGGGCGTGAGATCGCTCATGCGGATGCCGAGCCAGCCGCGCTGCACCTGCCCGTACTCGCGGATGGCGCGGTAGACGGCGTCGGCCATGTTGGCGGGGATGGCGAAGCCGATGCCGACGTTGCCGCCGTCGCGGGTGGCGATGGCGGAGTTGATGCCGACGACCTCGCCGTCGAGGTTGACCAGGGCGCCGCCGGAGTTGCCGGGGTTGATCGCGGCGTCGGTCTGGATGAACTCCTCGAAGCGGTTGGCGCGGGTGTCGTTCACGGTGCGCCCGAGGGCGGAGACGATGCCGGCCGTGACCGTGTTGTCGAACCCGAGGGGGCTGCCGATGGCGAGGACCCACTCGCCGACCTTGAGCGAGTCGGAGTCGCCGAGGGGGACGTAGGGCAGGTTCTCGGCGTCGACCTTGAGCACCGCGAGGTCGGTCGCCTCGTCGGAGCCGATCACGCGGGCTGGGAACTCGCGGCGGTCGGTGAGGCGGACGGCGAGGGCGTCGGCGTTGGCGACGACGTGGTGGTTCGTGAGGATGTACCCGTCCGGCGTGACGATGACGCCCGAGCCGAGCCCGCTCTCCCGCAGCCCCTCCTGCGGGATGAGCCGCCCGAACCCGTCGCGCCGGGCGTAGCGGACGAGCTGGGAACTCGTCACGTGCACGACGGCCTTGGAGGCACGCTCGGCGGCGTTCTGGAACGCCGCGGACAAGTCGCGGGCGTAGCGGATCTGATCCCCGCTTTCCGGGGCGATCTCGGCGGCTCCCGCGGGCTGCGACCGGGCGAGGACCCCGACCGGCGGAAGGAGGCTCGCCGCGGCGAGGGCGGCGGCGATGGGGAGGGCGAACAGCAGGCGCGGTCGCTTCATCCGATCGTTCCTTCCGTGGGCAGGCCGTCCTGATACCGAGCCTGATACCGGGCGGGCGGTGGGGTGGTTCGCCGCAGAAGATCTTCCCCGGTTGGGGTGGGCTGCATGCCCTCGATGCACGCCCGAGGCCTGGGACTTCTTCGACGCGGGGCGGGGGGCGATTTCGCCGGATGGCGCAGGAGTCAGTCGACGCCGTACTCGGCCCAGCTCGAGCTGGTCTCGCCGACGCGGACGCGCTCGACCTGGAGGTGCGGAGGGAGGGTGTAGGCGTTGCCCTCGGCGTCGCGGTAGGTGGCGCCGGAGGCGATGCGGGCCTGGAGTTCCTCGTAGATGTGGCGGGCCATGACCTCGGTGGTGGGGTCGGTGTGCTCGTAGACGACGAGGCGTGCGCCCTCCTGCTCGCGGAGGCGGGGGAGGGCGGGGTCGTCGGAGTTCAGGGCCATGGCGTGGTCGAACTCGTCGATGAACGCCTCGATGGCGAGCCGCAGGGCCTTGAAGTCGCAGACCATGTCGTTCGCGTCCAACTCCGCGGCGGAGAGCACGACCTCGATCCGCCGGGAGTGCCCGTGCGGGAAGCGGCACCGCGAGGGGTGCTTGCTGAGCATGTGCCCGGACTCGACTTCAAAGACTTTGCAGACCCGGTAACGCATGGGGGCAGAAGGCCGGAAGGCCAGATCTCCAGAGGGCTAGATGGGAGTCGGATGAGCGCGATCGTACGCCGGTGCCGCCTGGATCTGGTCGTCTGGATATCTGGTGATCTTGCTCGTCTGCCGCGGAGCGGCTACGTCCCCCGCGTGTTGCCGAAGAGTTCGACGTGGAGGCGGTGGCAGTAGCGCCAGCCGCGGTCGAGGCAGGTCCGGACGACCCAGGCCGTGCGCTCGGGGGGTGGGACGGTGACGCCCTCGGGCATGAGGAGGACGTCGGCCGGCGTGAAGCCGGTGAGGCGGCCGAGGAGATCGTCGATCTCGCCGAGGTCGGACTCGGAGGCGACGACGAACTTGAGCTGGCGGTCGGGGTGGTGGTCGATGAGCGACTGGAGGGCGGGGACGTTGAGCCGGGTCTTCTCGTGCCTGGCGGCGAGGCGGCCGGAGGGGTCCCGCGGGTCGTCGACGGGCGTGGAGTGGCGGAGCTTGGGGGAGATGGAGATGAGATCGCAGGCGGGGTGGCGGAGCTGCCCGTCCGGGGCCTTGAGGCGGTCGACGGTGCCGGCGGTCTCGATGGTGATGTGGATGCCGGCGGCCTTGAGGCGGTCGGTGAGGTCGAGGAGGCCGGGGAAGATCATCGGCTCGCCGCCGGTGAGGACGGCGTGGTCGGCCCCGGACTCGATGACGCGTTCGAGGAGGTCCCCCACCGCCATGCGGGTGGTGTGGGGGTCGGTGGCGGCGTCCCACGAGGCGTACGGCGTGTCGCACCACCAGCAGCGGAGGTTGCACCCGCTGAGGCGGATGAAGACGGAGGGGACGCCGGTGAGCTTGCCCTCGCCCTGGACGGAGTAGAAGACCTCGGAGACGGGGAGGGCGTCGCGGGCGGAGGACGGAGCGGGGGCCGATGAACCGGAGGCCTGCGGGAGGGGATGGCTGGGGGCGTCGGACACGAGGAAAGATAGGAGAACGCCTCCGGGGCGGCGGCAGGAACGCACAGGCCGTGGCTCCATTCGTTGCGGGGGAGCGCGGACCGGCGGAAGTCTCTCAGAGTCCTCGTCCTAGGGCCACGTATGCTGGTCCACGATGTGGCTCCCGCTCGATTTCACGCCACGCGCGTTCCGCACTGATTTGGGGCGTGTAGCGGCTCTATGCGCTGTCTGTCGGGACATCACCCCGCAGCGTCTGGTGCGGGTGCGGCGGCGCTGGACGCTGATGTACATCGTCCCGCTGCATCCGGCGGGGGAGGAGGTGCAGGAGACTTGCTGCGAGCGGTGCCTCGCGCGGCGTCCCGTCTCCGAGACGTTCACGGGCGTCAGCGAGACCCATCGGCGGATGTGCTCGACCTGATCCAGCACACGAATGCTCCCATCCTCGACCACACCGCGGGTCTCGCCGCCGAGTTCGCCAGGCAGCGGGGAGCGCCGGCGGGGGATGGGGGGCGGCTTCGGACGATCCGCTTTGTCCTCTTCACCACCGGCTGGACCGCGATGTGGCGCAGCGAGCACGGGAGCATCTCGCCGCCGATGGGGGTCGGAGTTCTCCTCGCCCTGGTGCTGATCGCCGTCGGGCCCCTGGCTTGGTGGGGGAACGGACCATTCGCAGCCTGGGGGCTGCCGGCGGCCGGGGTCGGCCTGCTCCTGATTGGCACGCTCTTCCCCGCCATTGTTCGCGGGCAGAGGCGCTGGGCCCGGACGCGCCCGGCGTATCTCGCGGCGCGCGGCCTGTTCGATCTGCAACCGACGGGGGCGGAACTCGATGACGCATGCGGACAGCTTCGCGAAGATGGGAACACAGGGTTCCCATCGCCCGTGTCCGTCGAGCGGGCGCTGCGGAAGCTGGACAGGGCGCGAGTTCCGGCGCCGGAGATCCTTTCCGAGACACCCGCCCCGCCCGGATCGCCGAGTTCGTTGGATCCCGCGGGCGCAGCGTGTCAGGGGCGGCGGGACGGGACGGAGACACTGGTGTGATGCGACGCCGCGCCGCGAGGGGTAGCCGGGCTTGTGGTGCCCGGGGCGGTGCGGCGGGTAGAGTGCGGGCATGCCGCAGGCCGTCGAGATCGATCGCGCGTCGGTAATGATCGAGCGGGTGCGCCCGATCATCGGGATGGAGGTGCACGTCGAGCTGCGGACGCGCAGCAAGATGTTCAGCCGCGCGCCGAGCCCGGCGCACCCGGAGTTCCAGGACGCGGGGCCGAACGAGCTGCTCGATCCGACGGTGCTCGGGCTGCCGGGGGCGCTGCCGACGCCGAACCGGGCGGCCGTGGAGATGGCGATGCTCGTGGGGCTGGCCCTCGGGTGCCGGATCGCCGAGCGGACGAAGTGGGACCGCAAGAGCTACTTCTACCCGGACCTGCCGAAGGCGTACCAGATCAGCCAGTACGACCTGCCGCTCTGCTTCGACGGGGCGATGGACGTCCCGGGGCTCGACGAGCGCGGGGATCCGGACGTGCTGGGGCCGACGGCTCGCATCGGCATCGTCCGGGCGCACCTGGAGGAGGACGCCGGCAAGCTCCTCCACGAGGCGCCCGGGGGCGGGCCCATCGACGGCTCCATCGTGGATCTGAACCGCGCGGGGACGCCGCTGCTCGAGATCGTGACGGCCCCGGACTTCGACTCGGCGGAGCGGTGCGTCGCGTTCGCGAAGCTGCTGCGGGCGGCGTGCCGGTTCCTGGGCGTGACGGAAGGGGTGATGCAGCGCGGGCACGTGCGCTTCGAGCCGAACATCAACTGCGAGCTGACGCTCGCGGGCGGGCGGACGGTGCGGACGCCGATCACGGAGGTGAAGAACCTCAACTCGTTCCGGTCGCTGCAGGGCGCGATCGAGTTCGAGCTGCGCGAGCAGCCCGAGCGCTGGCGGGCCGACGGCCTGGAGTTCGCGCCCGGGACGAAGCGCACGCGCGGGTGGGACGACGTGCGCGGGCGGACGTCCCTGCAGCGGGAGAAGGAGGAGGCGGAGGACTACCGCTACTTCCCCGACCCGGACCTGCCGCCGGTGGTGGTGGACGCGGCGTGGCGGGAGCGGGTGCGGGCGTCGCTGCCGGAGCTGCCGGCGGCGCGGATCCGCCGGTACGTGAAGGAGGAGGGGCTGAGCGTCGCGGACGCGTGGCTGCTCGTCGAGCACCGGGAGGTGAGCGCGTTCTACGAGGCGGCGGCGGACGAGGCGGTGCGGCTCGGGCTGCCCCGCCCGACGGCCGCGAAGCGATGCGCAGACCTGCTCGTGCAGAGCGGGCTCAAGCGCGTGAACGAGCGGGCCGGGGCGGGCGCGGGGGGTGGGGCGGGAGGTGGGGCGGGGAGCACTCCCCCGCTGCTGTCGGAACTCGGGATCGGGCCGGAGCAGGTGGGGCGGATCGCGGCGCTGCGGGAGGAGGGGAAGATCTCGGCGGCCGGGGCGGACGAGCTGTTCGGGGTGCTGTGCGAGCCGGAATGGGCGGGGAAGGCGGGGGTGGACCCCGCGACGCTCGCGGCCGAGCGCGGGCTCGTGGTGGTGCGGGACGAGGCGGCGTTGGAGCGGTGGGCGGACGAGGTGATCGCGGCGCACCCGGGGGTGGTCGAGCAGATCCGGGGCGGAAAAGGGCAGGCGATCGGGCGCCTGATCGGCGAGGTGATGAAGCTCAGCGGGGGGAAGGCCGACGCGAAGGCCGTCCGCGAGGTGCTCGAGCGGCGGATCGGGGCGTGAGGCGCCGGGACCGGCGGATGAGCAGGGGGTGGGGGGTCAGCGGCGGAAGGGGACGTCGGTGAGGCGGCCGGAGGCGATCGCGTCGGGGAAGGTCGTGAAGGTGACGCTGCTGTCGAGGAGGGCGACGTTGGCGAGGCCCGGGGTGCCCCACCAGGTCGCGCGGTGGTTGGAATCCCGGGAGGCGTAGAACCACTCCGGCTCGCCGAGGAGGACGAGGCGGGAATGGGAGACCTCGACCTCGTGGAGGCGGAGGGCTTCGGGGCGCGTGCGGGCGAGAGAGGTAAGAGGGGCGACGCGTCCGGTGCGGTCGGGGTCGACCAGTTCGGGGTTGGCGATGTAGCTGGTGCCGAAGGTGTTGTAGAAGCTCTTGACGACGAGGGGGGTCCGGCCGGCGATGCTGGTGAAGCCGCGGTCGGCGGGGGAGTGGAAGATCTCGGCGGCGCGGGCGGTGCTCTCGCTCCCGGTGGCGACGCCGAGGTAGGAGTTGATCGGTCGTGCCTGGGGCAGGAGGGCGACGGTGTTGTCGCGGCCGACGAACTCGACGCCGCCGTAGGTCCACTCGGGCAGGCGACCGCCTCCGAAGTCGGGGGTCGGGAACTGCTCGTGATCGATCATGTAAGCGTTCCAGGCCGTGGCGATCTGCCGGAGGTTGGCCTGGGAGACTGCGGCGTGCCCGGCGGAGCGGGCCTTGGTGAGCACGGGGATGAGGAGGGCGAGCAGGACCGCGACGATCGCCATGCTGGTGGCGATCTCCATGAGGGAGAAGGCTTTACGTGCGGCGGCGGGGTGGCGGCTCATGGGGAGGGACCTGATTGTACAGGAGGGCCGCGGTCGGGGGCAAGGCGGCGGGCAGGGGAGTTCTCCAAGGGGGTAAGGGTTTACCCTGAGAGATCCCGAACGTCGCGCGCACGTCAGGAGGCGGGGGTGTCCTGACGCGGCGGATCGGGGATCGGTTCGCCGATCCGGTCCCGGAGGTTCTCCAGAACGTTCATGAAATTGATGTAGCTGTCGTAGGGGGAGTCGTAGGGGCTGAAGGCGCGGTGGACTTCGGCGTCGGCGCCGAGCTTGGTCGCCATGTAGTAGACGTGGTCGGCGGTGGTGAGCTGGCGCCAGTCGTCGAGGAGGGCGACGGCGCGTCGGACGGCCGTGGGATCGCCCGAACGGGCGGCCTGCTCGGCGAGTTCCCGCAGCGGGCGTTCGAGGCGGTAGAGCTCGTCTAAAGCGTGCCGCTGCATGGAGTTGCCACGCCAGGCGGAGAGATCGCGCTCGGCGTCGGCCCAGGAGATGAACTCCGGAGCGTCGTACACGCCGACGGGACGGAAGCGTTCGGCGGCCTGGGAGGCCGTGAGGAACTCGCACCGCCCGGTGTCGAGCACGGCCTGGGGGAGGGCCTCGAGGAACTCGAAGATGCCGGACTCGCGGGGCTGGCGTTCGCCGATGGACTCGACGTCGAGCCCGACGGTGACGACCTCGGCGTCGGGGTCCGGGGCGGCGAGCCAGGCCGCGTACTGGGGGGCGGTGAGGGGCCAACGGTCCCAGGAGCGGTCCGAGAAGCGGAAGGCGATGTCGTCGGAGAGGCGGGGGTTGCGGAGCAGGAGGGCGAAGGGGTGCCCGGAGCGTCCGCGGAGGGGGCGGCCGGAGACGTCCGGCGGGCGGTAGACGTGGTGGGGGCTGCGGTAGCCGAGGCGGTGGTCGACGGCCTCGGCGAGGGCGCCGTCGTAGCGGGGGCGTCCGTCCTCGCCGAGCATGGCGCAGAGGGCGACGGCGAGGTCGTTGCCGTAGATGCACTCGGTGTGGCGAAAGATGCGCGGCGGACGGCCGAAGAGTTCGACCACGCGGCGTTCGTGGGCGTCGACCTGGCGCCGGAACTCCTGGGGGGAGTAGAGGAAGGCGAGGGAGTGCCGGTCGGTCTCGGCGAGGGGCTCGCAGCACCCGGTGGAGGCGAGGTCCTCCAGGGCGAGCATGGCGGCGGGGGCGAACTCGGCGAGCTGGTCGAGCAGGGAGCCGGTGATGCCGAGGGAGACGCGGAAGGCGCCCTCGTGCCGGCGCGCGAGGCGGGCGAGGAGTCCGAAGACGGGGACGTAGCAGCGCTGCGCGACGCGGCGGCAGATCTCGGCGTTCAGGGTGTCGTCGAAGTAGAACGGGTCTTCGTGGAAGACGGAGTAACGCCGCATGCGGCGCGGCTGATGGGCCTGGAAGTAGAGGACGACGGCGGGCACGGGCAGAGGGTAGGAACGGAGGGGGGATGGGGAGGAAGGGGATCGCAGATGGCCGAGCGGCCGATCGCGGATCGCGGATGCGCCGAGCGTGCGATCGACCGCTCCTCCCGATTGGGAGCCGATCGCCGGATGCCGCCCGCTACGAGCGGACGAAGGTCGCGGCGGCGGCGGCGATGGGGAGGAGGACGATGACGGGGAGGAAGGCGCTGATCTCGGGCGGGAGGCCGGGGACGGCGGCGGAGGAGCCGATGACGCCGCCGACGAGGGCGGCGATGGAGATGGGAGCGCACTTGAGCGCCTGGAGGACCGGGGGCTTGGGCTGGCGCGGGAGGAAGAAGGGCAGCGCGATGGTGAGGGTGAGGAGGCTGGAGAGCATGACGGAGATGCGCCCGTACTGGATGCGCTCGAGGCGGGCGACGCCCTCGGGCCCGAGCAGCTCCGGGCGGCTGAGCATCTCGCGGGTCTGTCCGATGGAGAGGAACTGCTGGTAGCGCTTGAAGAGGCGGAGGCGGAGTTCGTCGGGATCGAGGGTGCTCTCGAGGCGGGCGACGGGCTCGAGCGGGGGGCGCTGGGTGCCGAGTTCCTCGGGGACGCGGGTGGACGCGACGCCGTTCTCGAGGATCCAGGCTTCTCCGTTCCAGGTCGCCCGGTCGGCGGCGATGATCCGTTCGGCGATGGCGTTCTCGCCGCGTTCCCAGACGCGGAGCCCGGTGAGGGTGTTGGCGCCGGGGTCGAAGGAGGCGGCCCGGAGGAGGCGGCCCTGGGCGTCCGAGGTGAGGGGGACGGTCGCGGCGGCCGCGGCGGGGAGGGCGGCCTCGCGGTGGTCGCGGAGGAGGAGGGGCGCGAGGCGCGGGATGACGAGTTCCTGGTTGGCCGCGGCGAGGGCGGTCATGAAGACGGCGACGCCGAGGACGGGACGGGCGACGCGCCAGACGGACTGCCCGGCCGCGAGCATGGCGACGACCTCGCGGTTGCGGACGAGCTGCGTGCAGGTGAAGCCGGCGGAGACGACGAGGACGGTGCCGAGGAGGAAGTTGTAGAGCTGGAGGAGGCGGGGCCACCAGAGGTCGATGACGGCGGCGGCCGTGCCGCGGGCCTGGTCGAGGCCGGTGAGGGTGATCTCCTGCCCGGCGGCGAGGCTGGCGGCCTGCTCGGCGGCCTTGGCGAAGCGGGAGACGTTGAGGGAGACGTCGATGGTGACGACGAAGCAGAAGAGGATGACGAACAGCGCGACGACGTTCGTCAGGTAGAGGCGGGCGATGTACCGGTCGAGGATCGGCATGGAGGGGGTTACGTTAGGGACCGGTGCGGGGAGCGGCGTCGGCCGGGTCGGGCGTCGCGGGGGTGGTCGGGGCGGGGTGTGCGAGGCGGTGGAGGGTGACGGCGGCGAGGGCGCCGAGGACGGCGCCGAAGGCGACGTCGCTGGCGGAGTGGGCGCCCGCGGCGAGGCGCGTCCAGGCGCAGGCGAGGGCGAGCGGGAGGAGCGCCCGGCCGGCGCCGGGGAGGAGCAGGGCGAGGGTGGTCGCACCGGCGAAGGCGACGGCCGCGTGGGAGGAGGGGAACCCGAGCCCGATCGGCCCGTGCTCGAAGGGCCCGAGGAAGGGGCCCCAGCCGGTCGGGGCCTCGGCGAGGGCGGGGAGCGTGCGGGCGGCTTCGGGGAGATCGGCGGGGACGGGGCGGGAGCGTCCGACGAGGAGCTTGACGGCCTCGGCCACGGCGCCCGAGAGGCCGGCGGAGAGGAGGAGGAGCCCGGCCCGGTGCAGGGCCGCGGGGCCCTGGCGGGGGTGGGCGGGCGCCCAGAGGGGGCGGCGTTCGCGGCGGCAACGGGCGGCGTCGGCGGCGAGGAAGACGAGGGCGATCAGGGCCCAGGTGAAGAGGTTGCCGAACTGGCGGAGGACCTGGTACCAGTCGTGGACCATGACCCCGCGGCGGAGGGTGAGGCGGTAGATCTCCGGGTCGAAGGGGAGGAGGGCGAGGGAGAGGGGGAGCCCGGCGAGGAGCGCGATCTGGAGCTTGGCGGGCGTCGGTCGGCTCATGGGGCCGCTTCCGTTTCCGGTGCGGAGCCCTCGCGCGGGGCGTGGAAGCCGTAGGCGATGTAGACGTTGCGGTGGGGCTGGGGCTCGCCGGGCAGGTCCGGGACCTGCTCGACGCGGTCGAAGTAGATGGTCCAGAGGTCGGGGTTCTTGCCGAAGAGGACGGCGGGCCTTCCCTCGAGGCGGGCGAGGACGTCGGGGTTCGAGAGGTCGGTGTGCTCCCAGACGTCGTACTGGGTGCGGCGGCCGCCGAACATGTGCCCGGCGGCGTAGGTGGTCGGGTGGTCCGGGAGGTAGAAGGCGAGCTGGGAGGCGCGGCCGTAGTGGGCGGACATGTAGATCGGCTCGCGGCCGGTCTGCTCGCGGAGGCGTGCGCCGAGGTCGGCGGCGGCGGCGGCGACGGGGCGCAGGCCGGTGAGACGATCGAGAGGGACGGCGTCGCCGACGAGGGGGAGGCGGGCGAGGAGGGGAGCGCCGGGGAAAGCGAGGTTCGTCAGGACGCCGATGACGAGCGCGAAGTTGAGCAGGGCGCGGAGGAGGGGGCGGCGGAGGCGCAGGCTGAGGACGCCGGCGTAGGCGGCGAGGGGGAGAAGGGGGACCATGCCGGCGATGGCCCAGTTCGCCTCGGCGCGGGTGAAGAGCGTGACGCCGAGGTAGAAGGCGTAGACCGACGCGGAGGCGGCGATGCAGAAGCGGAGGACGGAGGGCGCCTGCTCGGGGCGGTCGGCGTCCTGGGCGGCGTCGCGGCGTCCGGCGCGGGCGAGCGCGACGGCCCCCAGGATCGCCAGGGCGAGGGCCGGTCCGGCGACGACGTGCTGGAGGGCGACGTACTCGAGCGTCCAGGAGGGGGCGTAGGCGGGGGCGGTCTCTTCGGGGGCGAGCGCGACGTCGCCCCCCTCGACGCCGAGGTGCCCGAGGAGGTGGCGGACGGTGTCCCAGTCGTGCTGGGCGTTGAAGACGACGACGGGCGCGGAGCAGAGCCCGAGCAGGAGGAGGGCGAGGGCGATCCAGGGGAGCGGGCGAGGGGCGAGGCGGAGGTTGCGGCGGTCGAGCAGGGCGTAGGCGGCGAGCCCGAGAGGGAGGAGCAGGATCGTGTACTTGAACAGGAAGCCGACGCCGAGGGCGAGGGCGAGGGCGGGCCAGGCGAGGCGGGATCGCATGCGGAGGGCGCGCCAGGCGGCGGCGCAGGCGGCGGCGAAGCAGGCGATGTAGGGCCCGTCGATCGTCATCAGGAACGAGGCGAGGGCGAAGGCGGGGACGAGGACGAAGAGAACGCTGGCGAGGCTGGAGGCGGGCCTGGCGAGGGCGTGCCCGCGGAAGAGATCGCGCGTGAGGAGAAGGGTGAAGAGGGCGCCGAGGGCGCCGAAGAGGACGGCCGGGAGTCGCACGGCCCACTCGACGTCGCCGAAGAGGCGCGTCGCGGCGGCGATGGCGTAGGCGACGCCGGGGCCCTTGCTGTAGTAGGACCAGCCGAGGTTGCGGGACCACTCCCAGTAGTGGGCCTCGTCCTCGGCGAGGGTGTAAGGCGAGCGGAGGGCGAGGTACCCGAAGCGGGCCAGGGCGACGAGGAGGATGAAGGCGACGCCGACGCGGGCGGGCGTGAGGAGGGCGAGGGCGCGCGGGGCGAGCGGGACGTCCGAGACCGGGCGGGCGGCGCGCAAGGGCTCCGCGGCGTCGGGGGTGGCGGCGGGAGAAGTGGACGGGGAAGCGGCGGGCACGGGTCTCGTCTTCGGGCTCTGGTCTGGCTCTGGCTGTGGGTGGGGTCGGCGGCGGGCGGCGCAGGCCCGGGCGGTCGGCACAAGTTACCGGG
>CAYMFP010000028.1:0-8554 GCA_964389385.1 uncultured Phycisphaeraceae bacterium
TACTTCGCCGGCAAGTAGCGCGCTTCGCGGCTGGGCCGCGCGGCGCATGCGGCGTGGCCCGCCGGTTCTTCGGGGGAGGCACCGCGGGGGGAGGGGGGCAGGGGGTGGGGCTGGGGAAAGGTGAGGAGTCTGAGAGTCGGGTATATTCGGCGTCCCGCCTCGGATGCGGCGGGCCGGGGCGTGGGGCGCGGCGGCCGCGGCGTGTCGGCCGGCGCGGAGATCGGGATCGCGGTCGCGGCGTGAGCGCCGCCGGTCAGGGAGCGTGTGCCTGATGGCTCGGACGCGGAAGAAGCTCGGCGAGATCCTGGTGGGGTGGGGCGTGATGAACTCCGCGCAGGCGGAGAAGGCCGCCAAGGCGGCGAAGGCGGACGGCAAGCGCGTCGGGGACGCGATCGTTCAGCTCGGGTTCGCGACCGAGGAGCAGGTGACGAAGGCTCTGGCGAGCCAGTTCGGGATGGAGTACGTCGATCTGAGCGCCCCGGGGGTGAAGGACCAGATCGACATGAAAGCGCTCGACGAGGGCCTGATCCGCAAGTACCACGTTCTGCCGCTGGGGAAGCAGAACGGGAAGATGCGTCTGATCATCCACGACCCGATGGACCTGGAGCTGCTGGACAACCTGCGGTTCCGGCTGAACATGGAGATCGAGCCGCGTCTGGCGAGCCGTGCGGCGATCAAGCGGGTGCTGGAGGGGGGCAACGGGAGCGTGGAGAACGCGCCGCGGATGGTGGCGCCGGACGAGAGCCTGGTGACGTCGTCGATCGACCGGACGATCGACCGGACGGTGGACCGGACGATGGACCGGTCGATCGACGTGGCGTCGGAGGACGCGCCGATCGTGCGTCTGGTGAACCGGATCCTGCACGAGGCGGTGCAGATGCGGGCGTCGGACATCCACATCGAGCCGATGGCGGACCGGGTCCGGCTGCGGTACCGGATCGACGGCGTGTGCCACGAGCGCGACAACCTGCCGAAGCGGATGCAGAACGCGATGCTCAGCCGCGTGAAGCTGATGGCGGGGATGAACATCGCGGAGAAGCGGGTCCCGCAGGACGGGCGGATCAAGCTGCCGGTGGGGGACAAGAACATCGACTACCGCGTGTCGGCGTGCCCGGCGTACCACGGGGAGAGCACGGTGCTGCGCATCCTGCGCCCGGACGCGGTGCGGATCGGCCTGGAGAACCTGGGGTTCGAGGCGGACAACCTGGAGATCTTCAACAAGATCATCCGGCGGCCGAACGGGATCTTCCTGGTGACGGGTCCGACGGGTTCGGGGAAGACGACGACGCTGTACTCGGCGCTGGACGTGCTGAACCGTCCGGACCGGAAGATCATCACGGCGGAGGACCCGGTCGAGTACAACTTCGACGGGATCAACCAGTGCCAGGTGCGGGAGTCGATCGGGCTGACGTTCCCGGCGATCCTGCGGTCGATGCTGCGTCAGGCGCCGAACATCATCCTGGTGGGCGAGATCCGCGACCGTGAGGTGGCGGAGATCGCGATCCAGGCGGCGCTGACGGGGCACCTGGTGTTCAGCACGCTGCACACGAACGACGCGCCCTCGGCGATCACGCGTCTGATCGACATGGGGATGAAGCCGTTCCTGGTGGCGTCGTCGATCCAGGCGGTGATGGCGCAGCGTCTGATCCGGGTGCTGTACGACGGGAGCAAGCGTCTGGCGGACCCGGACGAGCTGGACCCGAAGTACCTGCGGCTGTGCGGGATCACGAAGGAGGAGGCGCTCGGGAAGGTCTACCAGAACGTGGACTGCCCGGAGGCGCCGAACGGGTTCCGCGGGCGGAAGGCCATCTTCGAGATGATGCTGATGAACCAGGAGCTGCGCGACCTGGCGTTCAAGAGCGCTCCGGTGGCGGAGCTGCGGCGTGCGGCGCTGGCGAGCGGGATGCGTCCGCTGGTGGCCGACGGGAAGCGGAAGATCCTCAGCGGCGTGACGACGCCCGCGGAGGTCGCGCGGGTGGCGCAGGTCGAGTCCGAGCAGGACTGACCGGCGCGGGCGGCGGATGCGGGGCCCGCGCGGCGGCGCGGGCGCCGGGAGAGCCCCGGGGCCGCGGGCCGAGGCGGGGCTTCGCTACAGAACCGACACCAGGGCGGAGCGCCGCCCGACGGAGTGTGCCATGTCCACCATGCAGATCGATCGCCTCCTGGACACGATGGTGAAGCTCGGCGCGGCCGACCTGCACCTGACGGTGGGGCGCCAGCCGACGATCCGTATCCACGGCGGTCTGCGGAACCTGCAGACCAAGGTGCTCGAGTCCGACGACATGGTCGGGCTGATGAAGGCGATCACGCCGGAGCGGAACCAGCAGGAGCTGCAGGAAGAGGGGGGTACGGACTTCGGCTTCGCGTACGGGGACGCGGCCCGCTTCCGCGTGTCGGTGTTCCGGCAGCGCGGGGACATCGCGATCGTCCTCCGCCAGATCCCGAACAAGATCATGACGTTCGAGCAGATCGGCCTGCCGGACATGTGCAAGGACCTGATCCGGCGGCCGCGGGGTCTGTTCCTGGTGACGGGGCCGACGGGGTCGGGGAAGACGACGACGCTCGCGACGATGATCGACTACATCAACACGTACATGGATCGGCACATCATCACGATGGAAGACCCGATCGAGTACTACCACTACCACAAGAAGTCGATCGTGAACCAGCGCGAGGTGGGGAACGACGTCCCGGACTTCGCGGAGGCGCTGAGGCGTGCGCTGCGCCAGGACCCGGACGTGATCTTGGTCGGCGAAATGCGCGACCTCGAGACGATCGAGGCCGCGGTGAGGGCCGCCGAAACGGGCCACCTCGTTTTCGGGACGCTGCACACGACGGGGGCGGCGAAGACGATCGACCGTCTGGTGGACGCGTTCCCGGTGGACCAGCAGAACCAGATCCGGGTGCAGCTCTCGACGGCCCTGATCTGCGTGCTGAGCCAGGTGCTCATGAAGCGGGTGGACGTCAAGGGCGTGGTGGCCGCGTACGAGTTCCTGGTGGTGACGCCGGCGATCGCGAACCTGATCCGCGACAACAAGAGCTTCCGGATCGACTCGATGATCCAGACCGGGAAGAAGTTCGGCATGCAGCTGCTGGACGACCACCTGTGGAGCCTCTACAGCCGGGGGATGATCTCGGCGGAGGAGATGGTCGACAAGTGCAAAAATCAGGGTGACATGACCCGCAAGGTGAAGATGGCGGGCGGAACCCTGAGCCGTCCGGAGCTGGAGCAGCTGGACGCGCCGGAGTAAGGCAGGCTTGGGTGGGGCTTGGCGGGGTGCGATAAGCGTGAAAATCCACATGACGTGACGATTTTGAGGTCTGCGGCGGACTTGCGGGGTTGAACCGTTCCGTGCGGATCTGCGAAACTGATGGCGATGCTCCGCTCGGTGTCGTAAGGCTCTGTGCCGCAGGGCTTTGTGAAACGAAGGCGGATTCGCCCTCCGGAATGGCGGGACAGCCGGGCGCCGCCCGGCTCCAACGAGGGCCGAAGGACACATGCCTCCGATCGATCCAGCAGAACTGAAGGGCCGCAAGCTTGGCCGCGTGCTGACCAAGATGGGGAAGGTCTCGCGCGAGCAGGTGCACGAGGCGTTGGCGGTCCAGAAGACGCGGAAGGCGAAGATCGGGCAGATCCTGGTCGAGCTGGACTACTGCACGCAGGAGGATGTGAACGCGGCGCTGGCGGGGCAGGCGGGGATGGCGTACGTGGACATCTCGGGTATCGACCTGCCTGAACAGGTGGTGCAGGCGATTCCGTCCGAGAACGCGCACGCGTACCAGGTGATCCCGCTGGAGTACCAGCCGGAGCGCCGTCGGCTGAAGATCGCGATGAAGAGCCCGGACAACTACCGGGCGGTGGACGACCTGCGCCTCCTGATGAGCGTGAACGTGGAGGCGGTGATCACGAAGCCGGAGGCGATCGACGCCCTGCTGAAGAAGTACTACGCCAAGCAGGAGTCGATGGCGGAGGTGATCAGCGGGCTGGCGAAGGACGACAAGTTCGCCGCGATGGCGGACCGGGGGCAGTCGATCGACCTGGACGCGGTGATGGAGGCCGCGTCGGACAACCAGGTGGTGAAGCTGCTGAACCTGGTGCTGCTGCAGGCGATCCGGGACCGTGCGTCGGACATCCACTTCGAGCCGTTCGAGGAGGAGTTCAAGATGCGGTACCGGATCGACGGCGTGCTCTACGAGATGGTTCCGCCGCCGAAGCACCTGGGGCCGGCGATCACGAGCCGCATCAAGGTGATGGCGAACCTGGACATCGCCGAGCGTCGCCTGCCGCAGGACGGTCGCATCGAGCTGACGGTGGGTGGGAACCCGGTCGACCTGCGGGTGGCGATCCTGCCGACGATCTACGGCGAGTCGTGCGTGATGCGCGTGCTGGACCGCTCGAACGTGAGCCTGGACCTGAACAACATCGGGTTCCGGGAGGACGACCTGTCGCGGTTCCGGGGGCTGATCGAGAAGCCGAACGGGATCGTGATCGTGACGGGGCCGACGGGCTCGGGGAAGACGACGACGCTGTACGCGGCTCTGGCGGCGCTGAACGACGTCGAGACGAAGATCCTGACGGCGGAGGACCCGGTCGAGTACGACATCGACGGGCTGTGCCAGGTGCAGGTGAACGAGGAGGTGGGGCTGACGTTCGCGAAGGCGCTGCGCTCGTTCCTGCGTCAGGACCCGGACGTGATCCTGGTGGGCGAGATCCGCGACCTGGAGACGGCGCAGATCGCGGTGCAGGCGTCGCTGACGGGCCACCTGGTGCTGAGCACGCTGCACACGAACGACGCGCCGAGCTCGATCATCCGCCTGGTGGACCTGGGGATGGAGCCGTTCCTGCTGACGGCGACGCTCGAGGGGATCGTGGCGCAGCGCCTGGTGCGGCGGCTCGACCCGGCGACGAAGGAGGAGTACGTCCCGAGCGACGAGGAGCTGATGGAGCTGAACCTGCGTCGCGAGGACGTGCGCGGGCGGACGTTCTTCCGCCCGGGCCCGAACGCGACGGGGGTGGGGGGCGGGTACAAGGGGCGGATGGCGCTGTTCGAGATCATGGGGATCGACGACGAGCTGCGCGAGATGGTGATGCGCGAGGCGTCGACGAACGTGCTGCGGGTGCACGCGCGGAAGCGGGGGATGCGGACGCTGCGGGAGAGCGGGCTGCTGGCGATCTACGAGGGCCAGACGACGATCGACGAGGTGATGCGGGAGACGCTCGGCGAGGAGGGGTGAGGCCGGAGGGCCGGAGGGGAGAGGGAGTGGGGGAGGGAGTGGAGTGGGGGAGGGAGGGGAGTGGGGGAGGAGAGGGGGAGGGGGGAGGAGCGGCGGGGGCTGACCGCCCCGCCGGGGAGACCGGGTTCGTGAACGGGCCGCGGGAGCGCGGCGCCGGGAGACTCATCGGATGCCGACCTTCACCTACGAGGCTCTGAACGCGGCGGGGAAGCCCCAGAAGGGGACCGTCGAGGCCACCTCCACCGAGGAGGCGATCCAGCGGGTCAAGGCCCAGGGCTACTTCCCGACGTCCGTCAAGGCGACCAAGACGAGCAAGAGCGAGAAGGCGGCCGAGGCGCGGGCGGCGGCCGGGCAGGCGGGGGCGAAGGCGAAGAAGCGGGGCGGGGGCTCGATCTCGATCGGGAAGGTGAAGCCGAAGCACCTGACGCTGTTCACGCGGCAGCTCTCGACGCTGCAGGACGCGGGGCTGCCGCTGCTGCGGAGCCTGCAGATCCTGGAGCAGCAGCAGAAGCCCGGGCTGATGAAGAACGTGCTGCAGGGGGTGTGCGAGGAGGTGGAGGGCGGCGCGTCGCTGTCGGACGCGATGGCCAAGCACCCGAAGGCGTTCGACAAGCTGTACGTGAAGATGGTGAACGCGGGCGAGATCGGCGGCGTGCTGGACATCATCCTGCAGCGTCTGGCCGAGTTCATGGAGAAGAGCCAGCGGCTGAAGCGGAAGATCAAGGGGGCGATGGTCTACCCGATCGTCGTGATCCTGGTGGCGGTGCTCATCCTGACGGGCATCATGATCTTCATCATCCCGCAGTTCGAGGAGATCTTCGCGGACTTCGGGGTGAAGCTGCCGGCGCTGACGGTGTGGCTGATCAACACGTCGCGGTGGTTCGCGGGGACGAACCCGGACTCGCTGTTCCGGTTCGAGGGCGCGGCGATCGTGATGGGGAGCCTGCTGGTGGCGCCGATCATCTTCAAGCTGCTGCGGAAGACGGGCCCGGGGCGCGCGTTCTTCGACGTGCTGTTCCTGTGGACGCCGATCTTCGGCGGGCTGATCCGCAAGACGGTGATCGCGCGGTTCACGCGGACGCTGGGGACGCTGATCTCGGCGGGCGTGCCGATCCTCGAGGCGGTGACGATCACGAAGGAGACGAGCGGCAACTACGTCTTCGAGAAGGCGTTGGGGAAGGTGCACGACTCGATCCGCGAGGGCGAGAGCTTCGCGGGCCCGCTGCGCGAGAGCAAGACGTGCGACGCGATCGTGGTGAACATGATCGACGTCGGCGAGGAGACGGGCGAGCTGGACGCGATGCTGCTGAAGATCGCGGACAACTACGACGAGGAGGTGGACGTCGCGGTCGCCTCGCTGGTGAGCCTGCTGGAGCCGCTGATGGTGCTCGTGCTGGGCGGCGTGGTGGGCCTGATCGTGGTGGCGATGTTCCTGCCGATGGTCGCGATGATCCAGAGCCTGCAGGGCGGGTGATCGGTCGAGATCTCCGGAGCGCGCTCCGCCGGGCGCGCCCGCGGTTTCCGAGGACGCCGGCCGGAGCCCGCCGGCCGCACGCAGAGGGGCACGATGCGCACGACCGCGACAGGACATCCAGGGGCCGCCCGATCGCGGGGCTTCACGCTGGTGGAGCTGCTCGTGAGCCTGCTGATCACGTTCACGCTGCTCGGGCTGCTGATCGTGGGGATCCGCGCGGCGACGGCCGGGGCGCAGGCGCAGGCGGACGAGCAGACGGTGACGGCGCTCTCGACGGCCCGGGACGCGTTCCGGTCGTCGTTCGGGATGGAGGTGCCGCTGGTGTACGACGGGGCGCCGCTGGCGAGCGCGCCGAACGCGGCTCGCCCGGCCGCGGCCCCCTCGGCCGCGGCTCCGGTGATCGGGTCGGGGACCGCGGCCAACCCGTACCGGGTGAACGTCTTCCGCCGGGGCGAGGACATCGCCTTCCTGCGGGGCAAGCGCGTCGGCACGGCCGCGAACGGGGCGATCTCGGACGCGCGGTACAGCAAGTTCTCGCTGTCGTACTACCTGGTCGGGGCGTTGGAGGCGGATGTCGACGGGGTGGACGGGCCGGGGATGTTCACGCCGCAGGTGGACGGGCTGTTCGAGGGGGTGGGGCGGACGTTCGGGCGTCCGCCGGTCGCGCACGAGGCGTTCGTGGAGGGGGGGACGCGGCGGCTGCGGATCGACCCGGAGCACGTGGACCAGCGGGAGTACGACGAGCACGGGGCGGGGGTCGCGCCGGCGACGCCCGCGGCCGCCCGGTCGATCGCGGTCGTGGACGCGAAGGGGCGGGCGTTCCGGTACTACCGGTGGGAGCCGGACCCGGACTTCGAGGTGGCGGACGACCGGCTGGGGAACCGCGCGGACCTGAACATCCCCGAGGTGCTGCTGCTGGTGGGGCGTGCGGAGAGCCCGACGGACCCGACGGGGGGGGACGCGGAGCTGCGGCGGGCGCGTTCGGCGATCGTGGGGGCGGGCCCGAACGGGCTGTTCGGCACGGAGCCGGAGGCGACGCTGCGCGACGTGCTCAACGACGCGAACACGGACCTGGTGCTGCTGCGGGCGGAGGCGGCGCGGGACAACCTCGTGAGGTACGGATCATGAGGCGCCCCACCCCGCCCCCGAGTCCCTGCTCCGCGGCGCGCTCCGTCCCCGGGCGGCGCGGCTTCACGCTGACGGAGCTGTTCGTGGTGCTGGCGATCATCGCGATCGTGCTGGGCATCGGCGTGCCGGCGATCAACGCGGTGGTGCGGGATTCGAACGCGTCGCTGGCGGAGCAGAGCCTGCGGACGGGCGTGGAGGCGGCGCGGGACGTCGCGATCGCGTCGGGGGGGCAGCGGGACGGGGCGGCGGTGTTCCTGTTCGAGCCGAACGGGGCGGTGCGGATCGTGCCGGCGGTGTGGGTGGGGCGGGTGGAGGACCGGAGGAACGCGGCGCGGCTGCCGACGACGGGGCCGGGCGCACGGACGCATGACAATCCGGATCTGGCGAGGTCGAACATCGTCGAACGCGACGTGTTCGTGCCGGCGCCGGGGGCCGAGGCGATCGAGATGCCGGGGGACTGGCGCGTGCGCGGGTGGGCCGCGGCCGGGATGATCGACGACGAGTGGTACGACTCGCCGCATTATGGTCGTGACGGCCTCGTGAGCCAGAGCCCTCCTCCCAGCACGCAGGAAATCGAGGTCAAGCAGCGCGGGCAGTGGGTCTTCCCAGAGAGCGGGTTCTACGACCGGACGCGGGCGGCGACCGTGGCCGTGGGCGGGGGTGCGTATCCCGAGGCGGATGCGCCGATCCGGCAGGCGACGCCGCGGCAGTCGTTCA
>CAYMFP010000028.1:8654-19359 GCA_964389385.1 uncultured Phycisphaeraceae bacterium
GCAGGCGACGCCGCGGCAGTCGTTCATGGTGCGGTTCGAGGCGGGTTCGGGGATCCTGAAGCAGACGGGCGAGCCGGCGATCTTCGTCGACCCGAACCCGGCGTTGCCGGAGCAGGAGCGGGACGAGGTCTTCCAGGGATCCATCCCGGCCGCGGACCGGCTCGACATCGAGGCGGACGGCTGGCGCCGCATCGACCGGGCCGAGAGCCTGGAGCGGTGGGCGCGGCGGATGCTCGCCGAGCGGAACTTCGTCAAGAACAGCGATCAGGACGAGCCGGGGGACAAGCTCGGCAAGCTGCGCTGGATCGGCAACGAGTCGATGGACACGGTGCTGGTGCGTCCGGTCTCGCGGCTGGCGCTCTACGACGATCGCGACCTGGCGGCCGCGCTGCGGGCGGCCGGGGCGTCGGGCAGCGTGATCCACCCCGAGACCGGCACGATCTACCAGCTCCGGGAGACGGGGTCGGCTTCGGAGCCCGTGCGTCCCTGGCTGACGACGGCGGTCCGGAATCTCCCGGCGAACGCGAACTATCCCGGCGGCGCCGCCAGCATCATCACGGGCCTGATCAACGGCGACTCCGACCTCAACGGACTCATCGAGCCCGCCGACGGCGAGGCCTTCTCCCGCATCTTCGTCATCAGCCCCTACACCGGCGACTTCGTGGAGGTGATCCAATGACCGGCAAGCCAGTCCCGTGCGAGGGTGGCGGCGCGATCCGCCGAGCGGCGCGGTCCTCGGCCGCGGGCTTCTCGCTGGTCGAGGTGCTCATCGCGATCGTGGTGCTGGGGCTGGGGTTGCTGGGTCTGGCGTCGGTCTTCCCGGCGATCATCGCGCAGCAGCGCGAGGCGACGGACCAGATCCAGGGGATGCTGGCGGCGGAGACGGCCGCGAGCACGCTGCAGGTGTCGGCGGACCTGATGAACTGGGAGAACCTGCTGCTGGACCCGCGGTGGCCGCTGGGCTCGACCAACAGCTACGACTGCCTGGGGGGCACGTTTGCTCGGGTGCGGCAGGGGGACGATCCGAACAACGTGTGGTCGCAGGCGACGTTCTGGCATCTCCGCGAGCGGGGCGGGGTCCTGGGGCCGGGGATCCGCCTGGACAGGGCGTCGGGCGTCGTGGAGTTTGCGTGGTCGGACGACCAGGGCGGGTGCGATCCCGCTCTGGGTTCGGGCGGGCTCATCCCCCTCAGCGGTACGGTTCAGCCCGACCCGCCGAGCCTGCTGCCGCCGTCGTCCCGCGTCGTGCCGCCGCCGTTCTCGGGCAGCGAGCCGAAGTACGTGTGGGATGTTCTCGCCCGGCGTACCGCCTCCAACGAGGTTGAGCTTGCGGTCTTCGTGCGTCGCATCCAGCCGCTGCGCCTGAGGACGGGCGAGACCGTCTCCGAAGCGCTGACGCGGAGCAGCGGGCCGCTGCTGCCGGTTTCCACGGGTGGGGACGGCACGGGCGCGTACTCGCCGCCGCTCGTCGCCCGCGCCTTCGGCGTCGACCGGAGCAAGCCGCGGCGCGAACGGCGGCTGGACCTGATCCAGGTCTCTTCGGATCGGGGCGAGATCGACAGCGCTTTCGACGACTTCTGGTGCGACCCGAGCGACCTGCCGTTCCTGCACGCGGTGGGGCAGCGGTTCGTGGACAACCTCGGTGTGGTGCGGACCGTGACGGAGGTGGTCGAGGAGGGGGGGCAGACGCTGCTTCGGGTCGATCCGCCGTACCGGGCGAGGGAACTCGACAGCGGCACCGAGGGGCAGGGGACGAGCCAGGAGCCGCCGGGCCCGGTGCTGCCGGTCTCGCAGCGTCTGTTCCAGATCGTGTTCACGCGGGAGGCGCCCGCGCAGATCATCGTCCGGAAGGTGAGCCGCTGATGCCGGGGAGTGCAAAGCCCATGTCGAGGCCGGCCGTGCGGGCGTTCACGCTGCTGGAGATCGTCGCGGCCGTGGCCGTGGTGGCCCTGATCGCGGTCGGTCTGGCCGGGATCTTCGGATCGATCGGGGACACGGTGGCGGCGGGGCAGCGGGTGCGTGCGCTGAACGAGTACGCGGCGATGGTCGAGGCGCGGATGCGGGAGGACTTCTCGCGGATGGCGCCGGACGGGTTCCTGGTGATCCGCCAGGAGCAACTCCGGGACTCGTCGGGCCCGCTGCAGATCGCGCTCTCGCCGGACGACGCGAGCGATCCCGACGGCGATGGGAATCCGGGGCGCCCTCGGCGGGCGGACGAGATCGCGTTCTTCGTCCGCGCCCCGGCGGGCGAGTCCTACACGAGCGCGAGGCGGCCGCTGAGCCCGGAGCTGACGCCCCGCAGCAGCGAGGCGCGGGTGTATTACGGGTTCGGCGAGCGGTGGCCGCGGGCGACGGTCGCCTTCGATCCGTATTACATCCCGCAGATCAACGCCGACACGCCGAACTCGACGCTGGCCGCGTTTCGCCTCGGCGGCGACGCGGTTCCGGAGAACCGCTTCGCCTCGAACTGGCACCTGCTCCGGCACGTGACCGTGCTGGCCGGGAACCCCAACTCCGCGCAGCGGCTTCCCTCGACGCTCCTCGGGTTTCCCACGGCCGACGTGGAGGCGGCGCTCGGCGGAAGGGCGAGGCTGCAGGACAGCGATCGGCAGATCGGCCTGATGCCCGCGCTCGACGGGGTGTTCCTCGAGAGCGAGCGCATCAGGCCGGCGGACGAGGCGGGGCTGCTCAGGCGGTTCGCGCTCCCCGCGACGCCGTACTACCGGGTGGCCAGCGGCCTGCTCGACGTCGCGACGACGAGCATCGCGGAGACGCGCGCGGTGGTGAACTCGTTCGTCCGGACCCCCGGCGGTCCGATCGCAAACTCCAATGGATCGCCGGTCCTGAACACCGTGCGGAACGATCCGGAGCAGGTTCTGCTCGGGATCGATAGCTCCATCCCCCCGCCGCGTGTCTGGATGCACCAGTGGATGGTCTGGATGCTCCCCTCGTTCGTGCAGTCGAGCCAGCAGATGGGGGCTCGCATCCGTTACGAGCCGCATCCCACCCGCATGTTCATCGGTTCGGAGGTCGGCTCGGGATTCGCCGACCACACCGACAGCAATGCGCACCCGATCCTCGACGTCTTCGACCGCGCGATCTTCGAGGCCGACCAGGAGATGCTCAGCGCCCACAACTTCGTGCCCCGCTGCACGGAGTTCATCGTGGAGTGGAGCTACGGGTACACCGTGCAGACGGCCGGGGACCCGCAGTTCGGCGAGCTGATCTGGTACGGGCTGGACCGCCGCGCCCCGAACGGGCACAGGCTGGGCGTCGAGTACGACGAGGGCGACCCCCGCAGCGTTCCGCCGACCCGCGCCGGCGACCGGCGCGGCAATCTCCCCGCCGGGCATCCCGACTACGCCCCGCCCCGCGAGCTCGTGAATCCGGTCAATAACCTCGGCAACTACCCGCCCAATGTCCGGATCTTCGCCTTCGGGCAGTTCGATCCGGAGGCGGACCTCGACGGAACGGCCGGGAGTCTCACCGGCCCCGGCCCGTGGCCCTGGCCCAAGCTCATCCGCGTCACGATGAGCATCGCCGACCCGACGGACCCGGAGCTGGAGAGCACCTTCCAGGCGACCTTCGAGGTCCCCCAGCGCCCCGCCTACTGACCGACCGCTGCGGGCCCCGCGCCGGCCGGGCGGTCCGCCCGCGCCGGGAACGCCCCGGACCGACCGACCGCAAGGAGTCCCCCATGACCATCCGCAGGCAGAACGCGAAGAGCCCGGCCCGTCGGCCCGGCCGCGCGGGCGCCCGCCCCGCCCGATCCGCCGCCCGCCGCCGCGGCTCGGTGCTCATCATCGTCATCGGCCTCCTCGCCGTCGTCGCGGTGCTCGCCGCGGCGTACATCTCCGTGGGGCGTGCGGACCGCCGCACGGCCGCGGCCGTGACGAGCCTCCGGGCCGCCGACGTGCCGGAGCGGACGCTCACGGAGTACATCCTCGGGATCGTCGGGCGGGATCGGCTGGACGTCACGTACGAGGTGGGGGACCTGGAAGGCCGGGCGGTGGCCGTGCGCGAGGCGACGGACTACCCCTACGTGGACGGGACCGTGCTGTCGAGCGCGGATCCCTCGCTGGCCGCGATCCCGCCGGCGTACGGGGCGATCCTGCCGCAGCACCGCCCGCTCCTGACGTTCACGCCGCAGGGCGGCCCGTCGCAGATGCCCCAGAACGGCGGCTTCGGCGCGATCATCAACCCCTTGACGCCGACGCTGCGCGCGTCGCTGGCCGAGCGCGGGATCTTCCGCACCTTCAGCGATCCGTGGCTGGCGGCGGGCACGCCGACGTTCGAGGGCAACGCGGACCCGAACCTGTGGGGAACGCCGGAGGGGCGGTTCTTCTCGGCGAAGGCGTTCGACGGCAGTATGCCGACGCTGATCCCGAACGCCGCCAACGTGGCGTCGGCCGTGGCCGAGCCGGCGCGGCTGTTCTTCTGGCTGGACAACCGGGACTGGCGCAGCATCACGAACATCGCCCCGAGCGGGAACTTCGTGAACCTCTGGAACATGCGCCCCGAGGCGCGCAAGGGCGGGTTTGACACGCCGAGCGGCGTCGGCAACCTGGGGAGTGCTCCGGCCCGGGCCGTCGGCGCGGGCGCCGGAGCCCGGCCCGGCAACATGAGCGACAATCTCACGCTCATCACCCTCGACCCCAGTGGCCTGCTGCGGCCGACGCTCCAGCTTCCGCCCCACCTGTACGGCACCGGGCAGTTCGCCCACCCGAACGTGCCGCAGCACTGGAGCATGTTCCAGCGCTACGCGTACTTTCCGCTGAACCAGCCCTTCCCGACGCTCCACGATTCGAGCGTCTTCGACGGCTTCAGCGGCGGGGTGCGATTCGTCACCCCGGCCGATCCGGACTACCTCCCGTACCAGTGGGCCGACACGGACGGGGACGGCTTCGCCGACGCCCGCTGGTTCGAGCTGGTGGACGTGAACGAGTTCACCTCGCTCCTGCCGGCCGGGGACTACCGGTTCTTCGCCGCGGCCCGCATCATCGATCTGTCCGGGCGCGTCGACGTGAACGTGGCGACGGACGCGATCGCCGGCGGCACCGGGCAGGCGCCGTGGGGCCTCACGCCGGCCGAGATCGACCTGCGGTCGATCCTGACGATGCGCCGGTTCACGATGGAGCACAACTCCGGCGCGCTGCTGAACGCGGGGGTGCCGGCCGTGAGCGCCGCTCCGTGGCACGCGGACCGCGGCCTGGCGTTCCTGGCGCCCGCCGACCTGGTCATGCCGCCGTCCGAGGTGGCGCGATGGGGGAACGATGCGCGGACGGCGGGGAGCGACATGCTCTTCGGCGCCCTGCCGCTGAGCGACCCGGCCAACTACGGCGGCTACGTCGAGGTTCCGCCGACCTCCGGCTCGATCGAGGCGACGGGCGGCATCGCCTATCTCGCGGGGACGCACGGCTACGACGCGCTGATGGTCGCTCGGAACCTGACCGGGCCGCTCGATCTCTGGCTGAGCAAGGACCTCTTCCTCGGGCCGGATCTGTGGGAGACGGCGGCCGAGCCCGGCGGCAATGAGCGGACGCCCGACGGCGCCCGCCATCCGCGGTGGATGCTCCCCGTCGGGCGCGACGACCCCGGCCTGCGCAGCCGGGCCGCGCTCGACCGCCTGCGGCTGTTCACGGAGAGCAGCGCCTTCCGGCCGAGCGACTTCGTCGGCATGGCGTGGGGCGCCACGTTCCCGAGCTACTTCACGGGCAACTACTACTTCCCGCAGATGAACCTCTTCGGCATCGCCGACCTGGCGGAGCTGCTGACGTTCGACGGGATCAACGACGACCGCGTCGTGTCCCGCCTCGAGCGGGTGGTGGACGGGCGGGCGAACCTGCTGCCCGGCGCGACCGGCCCCGACGCGTTCATGGGCGGCCAGGTCGGGCCGCTGATGTCCAACCGGCCGACGGCGCTCGAGCGGTTCTCGGGCGACCGGATGAACTTCGCGGCGTACGGCGGGGAGACGGTCTTCCCCGCGCCGGACGGCATCATCGACGCCCCGGCGCTGGCGACGCTGCATCTGTCTCCGCGGCGCCTGCTCACGACGATCAGCGGGGCGGCCGAGCTGCGGTCGACGCCGTTCAGCCTCGTCGACTACGCCACCGGGAACCAGGCGAACCTCGGGCGTCTGCCGCAGCTCGCGGACTCCGGGTCCACCTTCGCGGACATCCTGACGAGCGACGGCAAGATCAACCTGCCGGAGCTGCTGTGGGACATCCGGACGAACTCGAACGGGCGCACGCCGAACGACCTCTTCCGGCTCTTCGCGCGGGCGCTGGTCCCGTACGCGGACCTGGTCGCGGATGTCAGGACTGGCGCCTTCACGTTCAACGACGTTCACGCCGTCTGGAGCTACGGCTTCAGCGGCACGTCCTACGACGGCGGCGACAACGCGTACTGGACGCTGAACTACGGGCACCTCCCGGCGGACTTCGGCGTCCGCACCGCGGCCACGCTCGCGGTCAACCTCATCGATTCGTACGACGAGGACGACGAGCCGACCGTGGCGACCGTGCTTCTGGCGCGCGAGGACGGCACTCCCGGAGCGCCCGAGCTTCGGCTCCCGGTGGAGTCCATCGCCGCGAACCGCGACGGGGAGGCGCCTTTCTCCGCGTACCTCGGCCCCGCCGGGCGGCGGTTCAACCTCGGGAACGACCGGCTGCCGAGCGAGCGGCAGATCGATCCGAACGATGACCTTGCCGGCGCGGCCCGCGTCCGCGCGGTGAACGTGATCGGCATCGAGAAGCACCCCGTTTTGGTCTCGGCGGCGACGGTCGTGGGGTACGTCGATTTCCCGGGCGATCCCACGAGCGTGGGGGGCGTGGCCCAGACGCTCGAGGTGTCCTCGTGGGGAGACAACGAGTGGGACCTCGGCTCCAACGGCGAGATCGTCGAGACCAAGCATCCCACCATCGATACCGATCCCAACTGGATCGCCAACTCCGACCTGCTGATCCAGGCGCTGGTCTTCCAGATCGCCAACCCGTACGACGAGCCGATCACGCTCGGCGGCTACTACGGGGGGGCGCCCGGCGGGGCGAACGGCTGGAAGACCCTCGCCAGCGACGACGAGCCCATCGATTTCAACTACTACATCGAGTTCGGCGGGCGCTACTACGCGCTGGCCCAGTTCGCCGACACGGCCGAGTACGAGATCGAGGCCGTGAAGCTGCGCCCCGATGGGGACACCTCCGGCCTCCCCGCCAGCGGCGACGAGGTGCTCTCGTATCGCCCGGTGACGCTGGCCCCCGGCGAGTCCCGCACGTTTTACGTGATCCCGCACGACACGGTCGAGACGGTGGCGGCCCGCCTGACGGACGCGATGCGCTACCACAACGCCGGCGGCGTCATCGAGCCGATGCAGGTCCAGCTGTGGCTGCAGACGCAGTTCGGGCAGATGACCTCCGCGACGAACTTCGACTCGGCCGTGCGGATCCGGCCGTTCAGCCCGCGGACGGGGCAGCTGCTCTGGGCGGACGCGCGGGGCGATGCCCTGGGGGTGAGCGTTTCCGGCTCGCGCCTGAGCAACGCCGACAACGGCACCCCCGCGTCCGGGCCTTCCCGGGAGGACTTCTTCGCGATCTTCCCGACCGGCACGGTCCCGCGCGGCTCGTTCAACCCCGCCACCGACCCGCTCCGCATCTCCGAGGTCCTGCACGGGTTCCGCAAGCCCATCCAGGACCAAGATTTCCGTGAAGTCCGGCTCTGGCGGCGCATCACGCTGACAGAGGCGGGCGAGATCCACGAGGCGGCCAGCGGCGGGCCGATCAGCAACGGGATCACCAACGATCTGCTGGCGGATCGCCTGGCGGAGCCCAGCACGGGCGTCCACGGGCGCCGGGGCACCCTCGACGGGGATCTTCCCTCCGGCGGCCACGACATGGACGTGGTGTTCGACGAACTCTCCGAGGGCGTGCAGACGCCGAACGAGCTTCCGTACGAGGACCCCAACTCCACCACGGTTCCGCCCAAGGTGTGGAGGAACGGTCCGAACACCTCCATGACGGTGATCCGCTGGACCTCGCTCCGCCGGCCGGGGCAGGCGGCGATCGGCGTGCAGCCGTGGGAGACCCGGGACGACCCGCGGATCGCGCCGCGGGGCGTCGTGCCGGCCTGGATGATCGAGAACCCCGAGGCGAACGAGCGGCGTCCGAGCGGCGTGCTCGACCCCTCCGACTTCCATCTCTCCGTCCATCACGCGTCGGTGCTCTTCTACGACAAGTTCCTGGACGTCGGCGGAACGAACGGCTTCGCCAACGAATTCCTCGACGCGTCCATGGCCTACGACGCCGGCGACGAGATCGTGAGAGTCAGCATGAGGTTCCCGCGGGTCGATCGGAGCCTGTACGCGATCGACCACTGGCACCAGGCTCCGAACTCCGCCTCCGCTCCCGCGAGCGCGGAGTACGGCGACCGCCTCGTCAAGCTGACGCTGGACCAGAGCCGGTTCCGGACGCTCCAGGCGGCCGGCGCCAGCCTCGCCAACAAGACCCACTCCTGGAACCGGATGCGGCTCGCCGACGTCCTGCTGACCCTCGCGGTGGGGCCGGTGCACTCCCCGACCATCGGCGGCGCCCTCCCGACGAGCTTCGATGAGACGGAGGACTTCCCCGGCGCGGTGATCGAGCCCGGGGAGTGGATCACGCTCGGCGAGCAGCTCGCGGCCGTGTTCGATCAGTGGAACCCGACGGACACGGAGACGGCCTTCCCGGCCTGGACACGGGCGTTGGGCGAGAACCTGTCCACCCCCGTTCTCGAGCCGCTGCTGGACGGCGGCCGTCTCCGGCTCGACGCGTTCGCGCCGTTCCTCGATGTCGACGCGGTGACTGTGTTCGGCGGCAACCCGAACAACGACGCGCTCCTCAAGCCGCGGCTCTTCAACCCCGCCTACGACATCCGCCGGCACCCCGGCATCCCGCTCGGGCTGAACATCCTCAACCTGATCACCGTCATCGGGCCCGAGGAGCAGGGCGACATGCTCACCGGCGCGGTCGTCGGGCGCGTGAACCTGAACACGGCCGGACTCGGCGTCCTCCGCTCCATCCCGGGTCTGACCCCGAGCCTCTACCTGTACGAGACGAGCTCGGGGCTGGCGCCCGAGTGGTGGGGGGCGTTCGGCGCGTCGGCGGGGTCGTCGGTCATGTTCGACCCGTTCAACACCTCGTCCGACGGCTTCCGCCACCGCCCGGACATCGCCGCCACGCTGCTCGCCTACCGCGACCGCAAGCTGGCCGACGAGACGCGCCTCGCCTCGGTGGATCCCTCTCTCACGCCGCTGACCGACCGATTCGCGGACTTCTCCGCGGCCTACGACATCAGCGGAGGACCGGACTACCTCGAGGTCGCGGGCCGCAACTTCGACAGCCTCGGGTTCGGCTCCTCCGGCGGAGTGACGCCCGAGGAGGCGGCCCGGGTTCAGGGGCAGCGGAGCTTCGACGCGACGGCGATCAGCCTGGGGGGCTTCCTCTCCCAGAGCCCGAGTGATCTGTGGAACCTGAGCCTCCCCGAAGCTCAGACGTCGGGCATCCACGGCCTCCGCCCGCAGCCCGGCTTCGCCAGCGTCGCCGAGGCCCTCGCCGTCTCCATCGCTTCGGATTCCTGGCGCGGCGAGCACGTGCGGCAGAACACCTTCGCCGCCGCGGCCGACCTCGCCGACGGCGAATACGTCGCCGGCCGCGGGCCGGTCGGCGGGCTGACCGTTTCCGGGAACGGGCCCGAGCAGGTCACGCCGCTCTCCCAGCTCGTCGGCGTCGGGACGGCGAAGCAGCCCGACGCCATCGCGGGCGATTACGAGGAGAAGCTCGCGCTCGCCAACGCGATGCTCAACTCGGTCACGGTCCGCAGCGACGTCTTCGCGGCCTGGTACGTCATCCACGGCTACACCCGCTCCGACGTCGAGGAGATCGGGGCCGACGAGCCGCTCGACGCCAGCTTCAAGAAGCGGTACCTCATGATCATCGATCGTTCCAACGTCACCAAGGTCGGCGACCAGCCCCGCATCCTCCTGATGACCGAAGTCCCCTATTGAGAGCCGCCGAAACCGAGCACCCCGCCGGCCTCCGGGATCACCCGGAGGCCGGCGTCTTTTGGGGCCGCCGCACCACCTTGCCGCGGCTCCGCGCCACCCTTCACCGCCCCCCGAGCGGGCCGCATCGGGCCCGTCCCATCGGCCGATGTTCAACGTGCGGCCGCGCGGAGCGGCCGCCGGACTTCAGCGGCTTCTTCACACCTTCAAAGGGGACATCCCATGACCCGTAGGACCAAACTCCTCGCCGGCACGGCCGCGGTCGCGGCCTTCGCCGCGGCGGGCTGCCAGAACCTCCCGGGCGATCCGAGCACCCAGGGCGCCGTCGCGGGCGGGGTCGGGGGCGCCGCGGCCGGCGCGGCCATCGGCTCGCAGGTCGGCGACGGCACCGGCGCCGTGGTCGGCGGGCTCATCGGCGCCGCGGCCGGCGGCGCCGGCGGCTACTACGCCGGCGAGCGGATCGGCTACATCGACGACGAAGACGAGGAGAACGTCGAGTACGCGCGCGACGCCGAGGGCGACATCATCTACGACGCGGAGGGCAACCCGGTCATCGTCTCCGACTGAGCGAACCGGAGCGGACTCGCAGAGGCGGCGCCGGGATCAGCCCCGGCGTCCGCCCTTGGCGGCGGCCGCGAGGGGCGAAGCCGGGGAAACGACGCCGCCCGGCGC